>CAIOSS010000197.1 GCA_903860995.1 uncultured delta proteobacterium
CTGGGAGCGCCACGTCGAGCAGGGCCTCAACGACGAGCCCCCAGCCGCCCCCTCGGCGCCCGCGGGCGACATCACCCTGCGCGAGCACCAGCGCGCCGCCGTGAAGGCCATCGCGCTCGCGGTGAAGGGACGGCGCCCGGGCTTTCTGCTGGCCGACGACGTGGGCCTCGGCAAGACCATCAGCGCGTGGGAGTCGGTGCGGGCGATGACCGCGGTGGAGAGCGTGCTGGTGGTGTGCCCCCTCGCGGTGATCGCCCACTGGCGGCGCACCATCGAGGCCCTCGGCGACGCGGGAAGGCGCGTGGTGATCATGAACTACGAGCGCCTCGGCAAGCTCTTCGAGGTGACCCCCGAGGCGCGGAAGAAGGTGCGCTCGAAGAAGGGCCTCGCGCGCGCCGGGAGCGCCCTCGGCTTCGACGTGGTGATCTGGGACGAGAGCCACCGGTGCAAGAACCCCGCGGCGGCGCGCTCGAAGTTCGCGGCCAAGCTCAACGCGAGCGCGGGCTTCGCGCTCTGGCTCTCGGCCACCGCGGGGCAGAACCCCCTCGAGCTCTCCTACCTGGCGCCGCTGCTCGCGAGCCTCACGGGCAGCCGCGCGGCGGACCTCAAGGACTTCGAGCGCTGGTGCCTCGACCAGGGCCTCGGCGTCACCCGCGGCACCTTCGGCCGCTGGGACTGGCGCGGCGACCGGGAGGACTGCGAGAAGGTGCGCGCGCTGCTCTTCGACGGGCGCTCGCCCGCGGGCCTGCGCCGCCGCCCGGAGGACATCGCCGGGTGGCCCGAGATCAACCGCATCCTCACGCCCATCGGGCTCGATGCGTCCGCGCGCGAGCGCTACGCCCAGGCCTGGACGGAGTTTCGCGCGGCGATGGACCTCGCGCCCAGCGGACGCGACCCGCGGGGCGCCCTCGCGGCGGCGCTGCGCCTGCGCCAGAAGGGCTCGCTCATCCGCGTCGAGGGCACCGTCGAGCTCGTGCTGGAGCTGCTCGAAAACGGCCACCAGGTGGCGGTCTCGGTGGCCTTCATGGAGACCCTGGAGGCCCTGCGCGAGTCGCTCACGAAGGAGGGGATCGTCTGCGCGGCGCTGCACGGCGCCACTGCCGCGGCGGCGCGCGAGTCCGAGCGGATGCGCTTCCAGACCGGCGAGGCGAGGGTGGTGCTCTTCACCATCGAGGAGGGCATCTCGCTGCACCAGGGCGAGCACAACGAGGTCGCCCGCTCGGAGGTGATCCATGACCTCCGCTGGTCGGCGATCCAGATGGCGCAGATCGAGGGGCGGTGCCACCGCGACGGCCGCTTCGCGCAGGTCTACTGGGCCTACGCCGACGGCACCATCGAGGAGCGCATCGCCGCCATCGTGTGCCGGCGCATCCAGTCGATGAAGGCCATGGTGGGCGACGACGTGGAGACGCTGCGCGAGATCGAGCGGCTGCTGGCCAGCGACGCGCGCGCCTCGGAGGGCTGACTAACGCTTCACGCCCACCAGGAGTCCGTCCGGCGTCGGGATGCACACCGTGTCGAAGTGCTGGCGCGCCTCCTCGTGGAAGCGCCGCATCGCCGCGGCGTCGTCCTTGTCGCCGAGCAGCCGGCCGAAGAGGAAGACGTTGTCGCCGATGAGCATCCCACCGGGACGGAGGTTCTTCGCGGCCCACTGGCCGTAGCGGTCGTAGTTCGCCTTGTCGGCGTCGATGAACACCGCGTCGAAGGGCCCCTCGGACTCCAGCGTCGGCAGCGCGTCCACCCCGGCGCCCTCGACCACCGTGACCCGCGCGCCGAGGCCCGCGGCGCTCAGCACCTCGCGCGCCACGCCCGCGTGCTTCATGTCGTACTCGATGCTCCAGACGTGCCCCGTCGGACCCACCGCCCGCGCCAGGTGGATGGTCGAGTACGCCGCGAGCGTGCCGACCTCGACCACCTCGCGCGCCCCCGCGAGGCGCAGCAGCATCCCGAGGAGCGCGCCCTCCCCGCGGCCCACCTGGATGGCGGGCATCCCGTGGCGCTCGGGGGCCCCGAAGGCGTACGCGAGCCCGCCGTCGTGCGGGTGGTGCAGCCCGTCGACCCACTCCAGGATCGCCTTGTCATGGTAGGCCGCGCCGCTGCGAGAGTCGTTGTCTGCCATCGTGGGGGGAGTCTCCTCGGCTCTGGCGTCGTCGGGTCTAGCGCGCCGTCGCCGGCTCGCAGCGCAGGGCGCCCTCGAAGCGGTCGCCCGGCGCCGCGCGCAGCCGCCGGCCGCCGATGGAGACCGCGCGCACGCAGAGCCCCGCGGACGCTGACCCCACCAGCTCGGCGCGCGAGACGACCAGGGACTCGCGGTCGCCGTCGGGGTGCTCGAGGGCGATCGGCGGGTACGCCACGGTCAGCGCGACCTCGTCCGCCCGCGCCGGGCCGCACGCGGCGATGCCGTCCCACTGCACCAGAGGCAACCCCGGCGCGCCGGCCCCGTCGAGCGGGAGCATGCGCCACCGCGGCGGCTCGGCGAGGTCGCGCACGACGGGCCCCTCGGAGGCGCCCGAGCGCGCGAGCATCATCACGTTGGGGTCGTCGCCGATGAACCCGCGGCGCGCGATCACCGCCCCGCGGGCGTCGACGCGCAGCGCCGCGCCCACCTGCGGGCCGCGCTCGGCGTAGGCCGTCGACCACGCCTCGCGGGCGCCCTCGAAGAGCGGCGCGGCGAACACCACCACCACGCCGCCGTCCTGCGAGCCCGACGCGAGCGAGCGCATCCCCGCGGGCGCCTGCTCCACGAAGGGGTCGCGCACCCGCACGAAGTCCCGGGCGTCGGTGCCCCAGGCGAGCACCGGCTCGGAGGGCCGGTCGTGGGTGAGCACCAGCGCGCCCCGGCGCGACACGGCCTCCACCCGCAGCGGACCGCGCTGCTCGATGGGCCAGTGCACCCCGAGCCCGCCGCCCGACGGGGCCGTCACGCCGTGGAACACCCCGCCCTCGTCGACGCCCATCCAGGTGAGGCGCACGAAGGTCTCGCCGGTGACGTCCGGGCGACGCCGCCAGAGGCGCGCGCGCACGGGGCCAGACTCGGTGCCGCTCAGCAGGTCCGTGGCGTCGACGCCGGGCTGCCACGGGAGCGGGAGCACCGAGACGGGCCGCAGGGCACGGCCGGCGTGGCACACGTAGCGCCGCGGGGCCTCCGGGGCGCGGGGCTCCGCGGGGGTCGTCGACGCGAGGCAGCGCGCGAGGCTGCCCGATGGGTGGAAGAGCTCGTAGCGGCCGTTGATGAACGAGCGCAGGCGGTTCTCGACGGCGCGGGGCTCCTGGGCGCGCGGCGGGCGGCTCTGGTCCGGGCGGCCCGGCGCCCCGGCGCCCTCCCAGCGGAACACCTCCCTGCCCCGGGTGGTCTCGATCGCGACGCCGCCGAGCTCGGGCGAGACGCCCCAGGCGACGTCGCGGTCGAGCGCGAAGAAGTCCCAGCGCTGCCCGGCGTCGGCGGTGAGCATCACCCGGCCGTCGCGCAGCACCGCGGCGCCGTGGCTGCCGTCCATGAAGGTCGCCGCGCGGGCCTCCGCGGGCAGCCGGCTGCGGGCCAGCGGCGCCGAGCCATCGGTGGTCCAGAGCGAGCCGTCCTCGCCGAGGACCACCGCGCGACCCACGGAGTCGCGCGCCGCCTTAAAGGCGCAGGGAAAGCGGCCGAGCGCCCGCGGGGCCGCGAGGAAGTCCCCGCTCCCGGCCACCGCCCCGTCCGCGGTCACGAAGACCCACCCGCTGGCCACCGGCACCGACGCGATGATCGCCGCCTCGAAGCGCACCGCCGCGACCGCCACGCCCCCGTCCCCGGACACCCCGAAGCGCAGCGGACCGAACACCACCCGGCGCCCGCCGTCCGCCTCGCGGTGCACCGCCCAGGCGTGCCCCTGCGCCGGCCACGGGAGCGTCACCAGCGCCGTGACGGGCGCTCCCCTCGCGGGCGCCGAGGTGGCGCGCCGACGCACGAAGATCCCCCCCAGCGCGCCCGCCGAGAGGGCCGCCGCCGTCGCCGCGATCGCCCCACGCCGCCGTCGGGGCGAGGGTGGCACCGTAAGGTTCGGGACGCGGGAGGGCCTCGCCGTCCGAGGGTGGTGCACAGCCGCGGTGCGGGTCAATCCTCCAGGGCGCGCAGCCGCTCGCGGTGGTCGGCGAGGCGCGCGGGCCAGGCCCGCTCGACGAGCGGGAGCGCGACGGCGGCGCCCGCGTCGTCGGGCTCTCCGGGCGCTGGCGCCACGGCCTGGAGGCGCGCGAGCACCCCGGGCCAGAACTCCATGTTCTCCAGGTCGGGCGTGCCGACCTCGTCGCGGTGGAGCTGCGCGGCGAGCGCGAGGTCGTCGGCGCCGTAGCTCCCGCGCATCACCTCGGCGGCGCGGCGCACCTCCGCCGCGAAGTCGCTCGCGGAGGTCACGGTCTGTCGGAGGGCGACGCCGCGCGGGTCCCAGGTTCCGACGAGCACCGCGGGGCGGTCACCCGGCAGCACGCACGGCACGAGCATCGCGTGCGGCGCCCGCCAGAGCATCCACAGGGTCATCTCGACGAAGCGTCGCGCCTCGCGGAAAGTGGGCGCCTCGCAGCCCGCCACGGCGACGACGTGGCCGCGGGCCATCACCGGCGAGAGCGCCCGCGCGACCTCGGTGGCCAGGGCGCGCGCGCGATCGGAGGGGCCGTCGCTCATCGGCGGCGCAGCCTATACCACCGCCCCGGGTGAGGGCTTGCGGCAGGTGTGTAGCTTCAGGGGCCAGCGCACCCGGCGGGCCTCGGAGGGGTCGCCCCACGCCGCCGCGAGGGCCGCGCGGACGGCGGGCAGCGGGTCGTCGCCGCGGTCGGCCCGGTAGCGCGCGACGGCCGACCAGGTGCCGAGGTACCCGACGAGGTCGTCGAGGGCCCAGTCGATGGCGAGCTCGAAGTCCGGGGGCTGGAGCCGGGGGAAGGGCAGCGCGAGGTCGGCGTAGCCGGTCTCGATCCAGCGGCGCTCGGGGGGCCACCAGGCGCCGATGACGTCGTGGTAGAAGTGCCCGACGACGGCGTCGAGGGCGGGCTCGGTGGTGAAGGTCTCGTAGCACCACACGGCGAGCACCCCGCCGGGGCGCAGCACCCGCGCGGCCTCCGCGAAGAAGGCGCGGTGGTCGAACCAGTGCAGCGCCTGCGCGACGGTGACGAGGTCGGCGCTGGCGTCGTCGAGGGACGAGCGCTCGGCGGGCTCGTGTCGGTACTCGACCCCGGGCCGGGCCGCGGCGCTGGCGAGCTGCGCCGCGGACGCGTCGGTGGCGACGACCCGATCGAAGCGGGCCGCGAGCTCGACGGCGGCCTGACCGCTGCCGGTGGCGACGTCCCACGCGAGCGCCGTGGCGGGCGCGCGCTCGGCGAGCCAGTCGAAGAGCCCGGCGGGATACCTGGGTCGGTAACGGGCGTAGTCGGGCGAGCGGGCGGAGAAGTGGTCCTTGAAGGTCATGGGGCTCGCCCTC
>CAIOSS010000198.1 GCA_903860995.1 uncultured delta proteobacterium
ACGATCTCCCAGCTCCCCGCAGACAGCGTCACCGCGAAGGTCGTCGCGCGCGCCGAGCGCTTCGGCGTGCGGCTCCACGCGTGGACCGTGAACGATCGAGCGGCGATGGAGAGGCTCCTCGACCTCGGCGTGCACGGGATCATGACCGACAACCCCGCGCTCCTGGCCGACGTGCTCGCGCGTCGCTGAGCCCGCCATTCCGAAGTGTCCCGGTGCCCTCTCGAGTCGCCGTGTACACTGGCCTGCTGTGATGGCCTGCTGGCGTTCATCCCTGCGCGCGGGTGCGATCGTCGCGATGGTCACCGGCTCGGGCTGCGACGTCGCTCCTCGGGCCTTCGTCCCTGGGCGGTGGCCGGACGCGGGCCCGGGTCGCGACGTCCAACGCTTCGATCGAGCGCCGGTCGACGTCGTGTCCTGTCTTCCGGGCCCCGACGCGGCGACATGCTCCGCGCCCAGGTCGGGGTGCGGGCCGCTCGAGATCTGCAACAACGGGATCGACGACGACTGCGACGGCTTCATCGACCTCGAGTGCGCCTGCGTCCCAGGCGCCGTCGAGCCCTGCTCCTACGGCACCCCGGGGCAGCACGGCGTCGGGCGCTGCCGTATCGGAGCGCACCGCTGCATGGGCGCTGGGGAGACCGGACGGTGGGGCGCGTGCGAGGACTCGCTCGGACCTGCCGCCGAGGTCTGCGACGGGCTCGACAACGACTGCAACGGCTGCGTCGACGAGTCGCTCTGCTGCCACAATGACTTCACCTGTCCCGGGCCGGGTGATCCGCGGGTGCCCGATGGGAGGCCGCTGAGCCCGTACCCGCTGCCCGGCCGGGCGTTCTTCCCCCGCGGCGCGCGGCGGTGGCAGTGGACCGTACGCGGCGGACCCTGCGACGAACTCCTCGGGCGGCCCACGTTCACCCTCACGGGGGCGGACGCGGAGAATGCCGTGTTCACGCCGCTGCTCTCGGGTGACTACGCCGTCACGCTTCGGGCGACGCGCGACGACTCCACGCAGGAGTGCGTCTTCGTGGTGCACGTCGGCGCTCCGGGGCTGCGGGTCGAGCTCTGCTGGGACACGAGCGCGACGGTCGACCTCGACCTCTACCTGCACGCGCCCGACAACACGGAGCCCTGGTTTCGCGGGTCCGAAGGGCCCGTGGCCGACCTCGCGCTGCCGACGTCGTGCAACCCGTTCAACTGCGCGGCGAGGGTGACGGGCCCGCTCCCGCGCGTCGACTGGGGCCTCGCGGCGTCGCCGCTCTCGGCCTGCGAGGACGGTCCGAGCGGCCCGGCGTGGAGGGCATTCGGGTCGTGCGCCAACCCTCGGATCGACCTCGCGCGCGGCGATGACCCCGAGAGCCACGGGCGTCCAGAGAACATCAACGTGGACGCCCCGCGCGACAGTCCCGCGCCTCGCGCAACGCGACAGGCGAGCGCGAACAGCGCCACCGTCCGTCGCTCCATCGCCTCCCGACGTGCGGCCATCGTCCCCCGCGGCTCGGGCCGGACCGTCATCGCGCGCAGCGTCCGCACGCGCGTTCGCAGGGTCGCCAGCAGACGCGCGGCGGCCTGGCGACGGGGCGCGTCGATGGACGATGGGTTTTGGGGAGCGGAAGCTCGGCGACGGGTCCGGCCGCGAGCAGTCGCTCCGCCGCGTGGGATGACCGGTCCGGCACCCCCCGCAGCGCGCTCACTCCTCCGTAGGCAGCCACCACGGCGCAAGGTCGATCGCCCCCTCGAAGGGCGGCAGCGTCGCCACCTCGGCCTCGCCCGCCGCCATCACCCGCAGCGGCGCCCCGTCGCGCTCCACGTACACCTCGACGAGCCTCAACGCCGGGTCGACGAGCCACACGTGCGCGACCCCCGACGCGAGGTACCGCGGCAGCTTCTTCAGCCGGTCGACCCGCCCGGCGCTCCCGGGAGACAGCACCTCGCAGCACCAGTCGGGGACGAGGGTGAGCGGGTTCTCGTCGGGCAGCTCGGGCACACGCTCGACGCGCCACCCGCAGAGGTCGGGCACCAGCAGGCGCTGGCCGAAGCGCACCTCGACCTCGACCTCGACCCACCAGCCGGTGCCGCCGACGCTCACGTCGTGGCTGCGCAGCGCCTCGAGCGCCTGCCGTTGGCTTCGCCGGTGCGCCTTCCCCGGGCGCGACATCGTACGCAGCACACCCGGATCGATGATCTCCCCCGTCACCCCCTCGGGCAGCGCCTGGATCTGTCGATACAGCGCCTCGAAATCCAACAGGTTTGCGGCGGCGTCGCCCATCGCGCGAGCATCGCCCGCGTCATCCCCCCTGGGCAAGCCGTCGCCCGACCGCGCCTGAAAGAGCGGCGCCCGACGCGAGCGCGACCCCCGTTTCGGGTGGTTTCGGTCGAAAAACGAAAGAACGGGGGCCGTGGACGGCACTCTCGGGAGGTCCGCGGCCCGTACGGCGGTCGTTCTGGTCTTTTCGGGCGGTCGGCGGGGTGGAGCGGCGGTCGTTCTCGCGTCAGGCGGTCGGCGTCGGGTCGACCGGCGGATCTTCCTCTTCGGTCTGCGTGACGCCCGAGCGACGCGCCGAGGGGCGGGTTCGCTCGGCCAGGGCGGTCTCGCCGACGAGGTCGAGCAGCGCCGAGGCCGCGCCTGCGACGCCGTTGAAGGCCTCGACGGCGCGCTCGATGGCGGAGTTGCGAGCGGCCTGTGTCTGTTGGAGTTCGCGCGCCTCGCGCAGCGCGTCTCCCGCGAGGGCGTGCACCTTGTCGCGGGCGGGTTCGAGGCGCTTGACGAGCTTCTTCACGTCGACGGAGGCGCCGTCGTCGACGGGCGTGAGGGTGTGCGAGTCGAGGGCGGCGAGGACGTTGGTGGCGAAGCGCACCAGGGTGTCCGGCGAGCGGGGCGTGTCGCCCTTGAAGCCCAGCGACGCGAGGGCCTTCGAGGTGAAGGCGCCGGCGAGCATCTCCCTCGCGCGGGTGGTCGCCTTGTAGAGCGACTCGTTGGCGTCTTCGAGCGCGCGCAGGAGCGCCGGGTCGTCGAGCTTCTCGGCCTCGTTGGCCTCATCGGCGGCGGCGAGCTCGCCCCCCTCGGCGGCCAGCAGGCGCCCCATGAGGGTGAGGCCGAGGGCGAAGTCGGGCATCTTCTCGCCGGATCGCAAGTAGGGCTTCAACAGGGCTTTGAGCTTCTCGTCGAGGCGCTCGGCGTTGGTCTCGATGTGCTGGACCACGGAGCGGTTGCTCTTGAGCAGGCGGGTCACCACGGGCGATGTCATGTCGGGGCCTCCACGCGCAGGGCGCACGACCGTCGTGCGACGACAGCGGGGGAGAGTGTTCGCGGGGGCCCGCCGGGGACGCAAGGGCGATGTGTGGCTCTGGCGTTCGGAGTAGGCGTCCCTATGGGGCACCGCGTCCGTTGCCGCGTACTTCAGTGCGCGGCGACGGGCGCCGGGACGTCTACTCCGAATCCCAGTGTGGCCATGCGTCGCTGGCTTGACGGCCGGGGCGTCGCTATCATCGCGCGATGAACTTCTTCGCAACACGTCTCGGAAATGGCAGGGCAACGATTGCCCTCGTAGCGCTCGTCGCCGGAGTGAGCATGGGCGCACCGCTCTCGCCAGCCTCGGCGCAGACCGTGAGCCCTTCACAACCGACGCAACAGACCGTCTGGTACCGGATCGTCAACCAGGGTCGATCGAGATTCAGGAGCGTGGGGACGATGGATCGTTGGCAACCCGCCCGCCGCGTCTCCGTGACCTTTCCCTTCGTCGATGACTTCCAGGTGACCATCTTGCAGGAGAACCAGATCTTCACCGCGTTGATCTCCGATGGTCGCGCTCGGCTCGCCACCACGGTGAGTTGCAGCGGCGACCATCCTGATCGCGCGACGCTACGGGCGACCCGCGCGGCGGCGGATCAGCCACCGTATTCAAGCACCCCCGCGCCTGACACCTCGACGTTCATCGTGATGCTGCGCTGCGCCTCCTCCGAGCCCCCGGCCAACTGATGGGTAACGAGGCGCTCTTCGGCCAAGGCGGCGTCCCGGGCGCTCCTGGCAGCGCTCGCGGGACGGTGTCCTGCTGTTATTGGGTAATCCGTAAACCCGAGCGAATTCTGTGCTGACGAGGGTGCCTTATTGGACGCCCTATTCTCCTACCGAAGGTACTGCACCCGCCCGGCGCCCTGGACGATCTCGAGGCCGTAGTTGGCCCGCACGTCGGTGAAGGTCTCGACCGTGCGGGCGGCGTCGGGCCAGCGCACCTCGATGCGGTCGATGGTGCAGTTGCTTCCGAGGCCCACGTGCACCGGGAGCTCGGTGCCGAGGCCCGCGAGGCCCCAGTTGCCCTGCACGTCGCGGCGCTGGGTGACCGCGCCCGTGGTGACCCGCACCTGGGCCCCGATGGCCGCGCGGTTGGCGCCGCCCGGGCCGCGGCCCACGAGGCGGAGGGTGGTCCAGTTGGCCTCGCTGGCGACGTTCTCGTAGACGCGCACGACGCTGCGGCCCATCCACGCGGCGCCGCAGGTGCGGGCGGTGGAGGTGCCCACGACCATGTCGACGTCGCCGTCGTGGTCGAAGTCCGCCCACGCCACACCGAGGGGGCACGCGTGCCGGATGCCCGCGGTGCGCGACACCTCGGCGAAGCGCCCGTCGGAGCCTTGCGCGAAGAGCCACCCGAACTGGTTGGGGTAGTCGCTGCCGCCCGCCCAGATGTCGAGCCGGCCGTCGTTGTCGAAGTCGAACATGGCGTTGCTGAGCACGCCCTCGTCGCCGCCGCCCGACGGGGTCACGAGCCCGGTGGCCATGCGCCCCGGGCGGCGGAAGCGGGTGGGCCCGCCCGCGGCGGTGTCGTTGACGAGCAGCTCGGCGCGGTCGCTGTTGGCGCCGACGTCGGGGTGGGCGATGTCGCCCGTGTAGAGGTCGACGTCGCCGTCGTTGTCGACGTCACCGCAGGCGATGGAGAAGGTGTTGCCGTTGAGGCGCCAGGGGCGCTCGTCGACGGTGGGGCGCCACTCGCCGCGCACCGGGCAGGTGTACCCGCGGCCGACGGCGGGCACGCTCGCGGGGCAGCGGCCGGGCATGGCGGCGCAGTAGCAGCGGTAGGTCTGGTTGTCGGAGAAGTCGCGGTTGTCGTCGCCGCCGACGCCGCTGGCCTCGGACTCGTCGCGGAAGCTGTCGCCCTGGCTGGTCATGAGCAGGTTGAACTGCCGGCCGTACGCGGCGCCGATGACGTCGAGGCGCCCGTCGTCGTTCACGTCGCAGGCGGAGATGCCGTAGAGCGGGCGGTTGTTGGTGACCGTGAGCAGCGATGAGCTCGTGGACTCCAGGGTCATCCCGACGGCGTCGGTGACGTCGGTGAAGCGGCCGTCGCCCGCGCCGCGGAACATCTGCGACTGCTGCCCGATGGGGAGCCCGAAGGTGGCGGAGTGGTAGCCCACGAGGAGGTCGACGTTGCCGTCGAGGTTCTGGTCGTTGAAGACGGCGCCGATGGTCTGCGGCGAGCCGTCGGCGTCGGGCGTGGCGTCGCTCACCGGGCCGAGGGTGAACACCCCGCGGCCGTCGTTGAGGAGGAGGGTGCCGCGGTCGCCGGGGTCGCGGTCCTGCGTGGCGGTGGGCATCGCGGTGGGGATGGTGCCGGTGTACGCGTCGAGGTCGCCGTCGTTGTCGACGTCGGCGAAGGCCACGGCGGTGACGAGCCGGCCGCGGGCGGTGGTGCCGTCGCGCAGCGCGAGGAAGTTGGACGCGCGGGTGGCGTCGACGAAGCGGCGGCCGGGCGCGCCGTTCTCGCGCGGGCGGTTCATGAGCACGCGCACGAGCCAGCCGGTGGGGGGGAGGGAGAAGTCGGTGCGGGTGTTGACCACGTCGTTCCAGGCGACGAGGTCGGCGTAGCCGTCGTTGTCGAGGTCGGCGGTGGCCATGCGCTTGGCCGTGAGCTCGGCGAGGCCGTAGTCGGCGGTGGCGTCGCGGAAGGCCGGGGCGGCGCGGTCCCACGGGGTGCCCGCGCGGCAGACCATCGGCGGCGGCGGGGGGGCGCCGGTGTCGACCGGGACGTCGGCCGGGGCGGCGGTGTCCACGGCGGCGTCGGTCGCGGGCGTGTTGGAGTTGCTGCTACAAGCGGCGAAGACGAGCGCGGAGAGGCACAGGCGCAGGCGTCGGTTCATCGCGGCGGAGGATACATGAACGCCCCTGCGCCGCGTTGACATCGAGGGTGAAGTCAGGCACCCGTCACGGCCCCGAAGAGACCGCCATCATGAAGCCGCGCACCCCCTGCTGCCTCGACCCCTCCAACCGCTGTGGAACCCGCTGGGAGGTGCTCATGAAATGGGTCACCCGCAACACGGGCAAGGGGGTTCGCATCGTGGCGCTGAAGGGCGACGAGCAGGGCAAGGCGCCCTTCTTCGCGCAGCCCGTGGGCTTCGACGGCCGGGCCTTCTTCGTGGCGGGCGACCGCGGCTGCGACACTGAGAAGCTGCTGCACGAAGCGTGTCACTTCCTCGTGGCGCCGCCCGAGCGCCGCAACACACCCAACTATGGATTGGGCCCCGGGCCCTTCCGCCCGGTGGACGACTTCGTCAGCGACAACGAGGAGGTCACCGTCGGGATGCTCCAGGGGAAGCTCGCGCCGGTGTTCGGGCTGCCCGCGCACAAGCTGGCGAAGCTCGATTACAACGTGGCCAACAAGCGGCACCTCGACTGGCCCGCGTGTGAGCAGCGGGCCGAGGAGGTCTACGCGCGGGTGGTGGGCACGCTGCCGAAGGCGTAGTCTCGCGCGGGCGATGAGCAACCACGGGACGCACGCCGTAGCCCTGCTGATTCCGGTCGAGGACGACCCGGAGCGGTGGGTGCTGAAGGACGACGAGAACATGCCGGAGACCGCGTTGCACGACAAGGTCACCGAGCTGTTGCGCCTCGTGCTGGAGCACTGGGTGAAGCGCGCCGGGCTCGACGCCTACGTGGGGAGCAACATCGCCCTTCGCTGGAACGCCGCGCGCCCCAGCATCGGCGTCGACCCGGACCTGTACGTGGTGCAGCCGGCGCCGCCGGGAGCGGAGCGCGACGCGATCGACAGCCTGTGCACGTGGAAGCCGGGGTGCTCTGCGCCGAAGCTCGCCGTCGAGGTCGTGAGCAAGACCAACGCGACCAAGGACTACAGCGAGTCGCCCGACAAGTACGCCGCCGCGGGCGTCAAGGAACTCTGGGTGTTCGACCCCGAGTACGCCGGTCCGAAGAGCGCGGGGGGACCGCACCTGTTGCAGGTGTGGCAGCGCAACGGGCGCGGTCAGTTCGTGCGCGTCTATCGCGGCGACGGTCCGGCGCGCTCGGCGCTGCTCGACGCGTGGGTCGTGGTGACCGACCGCGGGCGCCGGCTGCGGGTCGCGGACGATGAAGCGGGGACGCAGCTCTGGCCGACAGGCGAGGAGGCCGAGCGCGCCGCCCGCGAGAAGGTCGAAGCGGAGCTCGCGATGTTGAAGCAACAGCTCGCCCGGCAGACTGCGCCGAAGCGCCGCGCGCCGAAGCGCGGCTGACCGCCGCTACGGGTGCGCGGCGCTCTCCTTCGGGCTCTCGCCCGGGGCGTCGGTCACCGGGGCGCTGAGCACCGGCGGCTCGTCGAGGTCGTGGGCCACGCTCGGCACCTCGTGCTCGCCGTGCACGGGGTTTCTCGCCAGCTCGATGAAGCGCGCCATGGCCTGCACCGACATGGAGAAATCCCCCGAGCGGAAGCGCGCGCGGCCGATGAGGTAATACACCTCGGGGTGACGGTCGACCCAGGCGAGCTCCTCGCTCACGAGGCGCTCCAGGGCCTCGGCGGCGTCCTGGAAGCGGCTGTCGCGGTCCTGCAAGAGGGCCGCGCGGTAGAGGAGATACCCGTAGAGCAGGCGCATCCCGGGGCCCGAGTGGTCGCGCACGTTGACGGGCAGCGCGGCGAGCGACTCCAAGGCGGCGTCGTACTGGCCGTTGTCCACCGCGCGGCGGGCGCGGGTGAAGGTCTCATCCAACAAGCGCGCGCCCTCTTGTGACATGTCGGCGCCGGGCACCGGGGGTTCGAGCCGGATGGTGGGCTCGCGCGGCGTGGTGATGGCGTCCCAGATGCCCGCGGCGCGGCTGAGCTCGGGGAGGTCCATGGTGCCGCCGGGGGAGCGGGCGGCGGCGACGGCCTCGTTGAGCACCGAGCCCGCGCGGCTGGGGCGCCCGGCGGCGAGCAGCGAGACGGCCAGGTTGGCCAGGCTGCGCGCGCGGCCGTTGGCGTCGAGGGTGGCGGGCAGCTCGCGCTCGACGCGACCGTAGGTCCAGTCCTCGCTGTACATGGTCTCGACGTAGCCCGAGAAGGCGTCGAAGCCGATGAGGTCGCGCGGCGCGGCGAACTCGATGAGCGCGTTGTCGTCGGTGTTGAGCGGCGCGGGGCGGCGGCGGCAGGTCGGCAGGGCGCACTCGCCGAGGCCGTTGGCGCGCAGGTCGGGGCGCCAGGCGCCGCGCTCGAGGCGCTCGTCGAGGTGGGCGAAGCGCAGCACCTCCTCGCGGCTGGCGAAGAGCATCCGGGCCAGGAGGTCGGAGGCCGAGGCGGCGTGCGAGGGCTCGATGGCCGCGCGGATGGTGGCGTTCTGGAGCTGCCGGTCGATGTGCTCGGGGTCGAGGGGGATGGGCCGCGCGGAGCCCAGCATGATGGTGTCGGAGCTGTACGCGTCCGCCGCGAAGACCCGCACGTACGGAAACACCGACGCGAACGTGCGGTAGATGGTCTTGATGTTGTTGGGCGACATCTCGTAGAGCTGCACCCACTGGACGAAGATTCCGTCGGGCGTGAGCGACTGCCGCGCCGCGCGGAAATGGTCGGCCGTGAAGAGGTTCGAGACCCCGGTGATCCAGGGGTTGGAGGGCTCGGAGATCACCACGTGGTACCGGCGGTCGGTGCCCGCGAGGTAGTTGCGCCCGTCGTTGTTGATGAGCGTGAGCCGGGGCATCTCCACGAAGGGGAACGACCGCTCGCGGGTGTAGACCATGTGGTTGACGTCGGCGAAGTAGCGCGAGGCGTCGGGGATCCAGCGCTCGAGCTCCACGTCGTCGACGCGGCGCACGGGGAACTGCAGCGCCGTGCCGATGGTGACGCCGGAGCCGAAGCCCACGATGGCGACGTCGAGGTTCTCGGGCCCGCGGGGGTGGAGCAGCAGGGGGTAGCCCGCGACCAGCACCTGCGTGGGCATGTCGTCGCCGTTGGAGGCGTCGACCTTGCCGTTGTTCTTGAGGGCGAAGTGCACCCGGTCGGCGCCGAGCGACCAGCGCTCGACGGTCACCGTGGTGGTGACGCCGTCGCGGTAGTAGATCGGGTTGTCGCCGCCGAGGTGCTGCGCGCGGTCGCCGGCGCCGGACTCGATGCAGCGCCCGTCGCGCCGCTGGATCATCCCGTCGGCCAGCGAGAGGCGGAAGACGCCGGTGGTCATCTCGGACTGGTCCCACGGGCGGGGGAAGACGCGCAGGGTGCCGCGCGAGCGGGCGAGGCGGCCCTCGCGGCCGAGCGTGGCGCCCACGGTGGTGACCGCGAGCAGCACGGCGCAGAGGGGCACGAGGAGGTACTTCACGGGCTCCTCGCCGGGCGACGAGAGCAGCAGCGCGAGGGCCAGCGCGAGGTTGACCGCGACGGCGATGTACATGGCCGTCTCCATGCCGACCCAGGGCATGATGACGAAGCCCGTGAGCAGCGAGCCCAGGATCGAGCCCACGGTGTTCACGGTGTAGACCGTGCTGGTGTCCTTGCCGACCGCGTCGCGGTGCGTGGCGTAGGCGCGCACGCCGAGCGGGAAGGCCGCGCCCATGCCGACGGCGGCGGGCAGCGCGCAGAGCAGGGCGACCACGAAGGAGAGCCACTGGATGGCGCCGACGTGCTCGGAGAAGCGGATGGTCTCGTGGGCGTCGCAGTTGGTCGTCGTGGAGAGGGCCAGGTAGACGAACATCCGCGGGATGCGGTCCTGGAAGAAGTAGGTGACGATGGCGCCGGAGGCGATGAGCAGCTGGGTCATGGCCAGCGCCAGGGTGGGCCTGCGCCACGCCGCGGAGATGGCCGTGCCCAGCAGCACGACCAGGGTGGCGATCACCCAGATGAGCCGCGAGACGCTGGTCTGGTAGACCACGAACTGGAGCAGCGCGACGGCCTCGATGGAGCCCGCGATGGCGAGCGTGGCCATCGGGGTGGGGCGCGCGCGCAGGATGCCCGAGGCGAGGGCGGACCCTCCGCCGATGCCGATGAGGAAGCCCATCAGGATGATGGTGAAGGAGTAGATCGACGAGCCGATCACCATGTCGAGGGCGCGCGAGAGGATGACCTCGTAGGCGAGCGCGGCGAAGCCCGAACCCCCGGCGGCGAGGAGCACCACGATGCGGGTGGTGCGGTTGGAGGTCTCCTCGATGAGGTCGTCCTCGCTGGTCTCGTCGCGGGCCTCGGCGGAGTCGGGGAGGGCGTCGGCGGCGGGGCCAGGCTCGTCGGGGAGGGCCTCGCGCTGCGGGAGCAGCTCGCGCCAGGAGGTCGGCCAGGCCGAGCCCAGGAGCTGCTTGCGGAAGACGACGATGAGGGCGGCGAGGGCGAGGTTGGTGCAGGCCGCGACGGCGTTGGTGAACGAGAGCCCCATGCCGGGGAGGAGGAAGAAGCCGGCGAGGAAGGTTCCGGCGACGGCGCCGAAGGTGTTGACGGCGTAGAGGGCGCCGACGCGCTGGCCGACGCCGCCGCCCTGGCGCACGAAGTGGCGCGCGAGCAGCGGGAGGGTGGCGCCCATGAGGGTGGTGGGCGGCAGGAGCACGAGCGCGACGACGACGAAGCGCAGGAGGGTGAAGACGTCGAAGCGGTTGCCGCCGTGGTTGGTGACCCAGTGCGAGAAGGGCGGGTACACGCCGCGGATGACGAGAGGGATCACCAGGGCGAGGACGCCGACCCCGGCCTCCATCGCGGCGTAGGTGAGGATCGGGAACTTGAGCCGGTCGGTGAAGCGCCCGAAGATGAACGAGCCGAGCGCGAGGCCGCCCATGAACGCGCTGAGCACCGTGCTGATCGCCGGCGTGGAGGCGCCGAAGACGAGGGTGAGCATGCGGGTCCAGATGACCTCGAAGACGAGGCCCGAGGCGCCGGACAGGAAGAAGCAGAGGAAGGGCACCACGAGCGCGCCGAGCCCGGTGGGGCGGGTCTCGGAGGGCGCTGCGGGGGCGGCGGAGGAGGCGGAAGGGGGGGTCGACACGGCGGGCGAGGGACTAACGCGAATGGGCGGGGAGCGCCATAGATCGGGGGGGCGGCGCGTGGTGCCCCGGTGCGCCGCGGTCCTACTCCGAACTCCCGTACGGGGCTCCGCCCGTTGACAGTGCGCGCGCCTCGCGCACCCTCCGCGGACATGCACCTCCGCCGCTGGCTCCTCCCGGGCGTCCTCACCCTCGCCGCGTGCGCCGACGAGGCGTCCACGGTGTTCACCCCCGAGGCCGACGCGGGCACCGCCGCGATGGATGCCCCCGCGGTCGACGCGGGCTTCGACGCGGCCCTCGTCGACCGACCCGCGGCCGTCGTCGACCGATCCCCCGTGGACGCGCGCGACGCCCCGTCGGCGGACACCGCGCTCTTCGTCGACAGCGGCTCGCGCACGCCCGTGTGCCGCGCCTGCACGGGTCCCGACGACTGCGGCGCCGACGGCGTCTGCGTGCCGGTGTCGAGCGGCGCGCGCGCCTGCCTACCGCGGTGCAACACCGACGTGCCCGTGTGCCCGGGGCGGCTGCGCTGCGTGCGCGACGTGGCGCTCGCCGACGTGGCCGTGTGCGCGCCCCTCGGCGGCGCGTGCTGCATCGACAACGACAAGGACGGCTACGGGCAGGGCGTCGGGTGCCGCGGGCCGGACTGCGACGACGACGACCCCGCGCGCACCGGCGCCGCGGCGGAGCTGTGCAACAACGCCGACGACGACTGCGACGGGGCGGTGGACGAGGAGCTCAGCCGGGCCTGCACGACGGCGTGTGGCAGCGGCACCGAGCGCTGCGCCCGCGGCGCGTGGGGCGGGTGCACGGCGCCGATGCCCACCACCGAGGTGTGCGGCAACATGATGGACGACGACTGCGACGGGATGACCGACGAGGGCTGCACCGTGGCGAGCTGCGACACGCCCGGCCCGGTGCGATGGAACATCCCCGCCGGCACCGTCGGCGGCCCGGGGTGCATCACCGCGGGCGGGGGGTATTGCGAGGGCACGGCGTACTGCTCGGGCGCGAGCTGCTACACCACGCCGCCCGGCGGCTGCGGCGGTGACCCCCACTGCGGCACGCTCCGCTGCAACGACGCCACGTACATGCGCGCCCGGTATTGCAGCGTGCGCGCGGCCTGCGACGCCAGCGGCGTGGTGGCCACCGGCTTCACCTGGTGACCGCCCGGGAGGGTAATGGGGGGGGGAAGAGGGCTACTGGAAGTTCTGCACGGCGGTGGTCGCGGCGTCGGACGGCGGTGACCCGTCGCCGCTGAGCTGTCCCGTGCAGCCGCCGAGGCAGAGGGCGGCGAGGGACC
>CAIOSS010000199.1 GCA_903860995.1 uncultured delta proteobacterium
GCGAGCGCGCCGGCGGTCGGGGAGGGCGACGTGCAGGCGCCCGCGCCGGCGCCCGTCGAGGCGGCCGGGGCGAAGGTGGACGACGAGCTCGCGGCGCTGCGCCAGAAGGTGGCCGCGAAGGTGGCGGCGGTGAGCGCCCCGGGCGCCGCGCCGTCGAAGGAGGACGAACTCACAGCCCTCAAGCGGCGGCTGGGGATGATCCCGAAGGAGGGCGCCGGGGACGCGCCCGCAGAGCCCGCAGAGCCGGCGCCGCCGGGCGACGCGGCGACCGTGGACGACGAGGTCGCGGCGCTCAAGCGGCGGCTGCGGGGCGATGCCCCAGCGCCCGCGAGCCCGGTCGAGGCGCCGGCGCCCTCGGACGACGACGAGATCTCCGACCTCAAGAGCCGGCTGCGGCCCAAGCGGTAGCGCGGGCGGCGAGGTGGAGGATCGGTCCCCTCCCGCGCGCTCGGCGTCTGTATGATGTCGGCATGAAGGCCGCGTCAGTATTACCGTGTCTGGTATTCGTGGGGCTGCTCGCGGGGGGCTGCGCGTCGGCGGGGCGCTACGGCTATGCGCGCGCCTACGTCGCGCTCGACGACGAGGCGACCTGGGCGGCGCGCTCGCAGGAGCCCGTGTACGACGACGTTCGCCGGGCGCCGGAGCCCTTCCGGGGGCAGGTGCTGTCGTTCTTCGGGGTGGTGCGCTCGGTGGGGCCCGCCGAGGGGGGCGTGACGCGGCTGGCGCTGCAGGTGCGCACCCACCAGGAGCGGCACCTCTGCGAGGAGGACTCCGAGAGCAGCTGCCGGGTGACGGTCAGCGCGCGCGACGGGGGGGCCTTCACCGCGGCGGTCACCCTGCGCCCCGACGACATGGACGGCGAGAACCGCCTGCAAACCAACTCGCTGGTGAGGGTCTTCGGCACCGTGACCCCGGGCGAGTACGACCCCGACGGTGGCCCGGTGGTGCAGGTGCGGTACTACCGCCACTGGCCGAGGGGGCAGTACGTCACCACCGCGAGCGCGGAGTTGATGCGGCGGTGAAGCACTGGAGGGGGGCTCGACGTACCAGTGCCCGAGGCACAGTTCTGAGGGTGCGGACGGTGGTACACATCTGCCGTCAACCTGCTGTGATCGAATCCTTTGAAGGAGAATGAATCCATGAAGATCCGGAATCTCGTCCTGTCGATGTCCATGATGGCCGCCTTCGGTGGCGGTTGTGTGATCGATGTCTCCACCCGCAGCGCCTATGAGGGCTGTACGGCAGGCGACAGCTGCGGCGGGGGCACGCTCTGCACCGGGGCCAGCTACACCAGCAACGGCCTCGCTGGAAACCTCTGCACCACCACCTGCTCCATCGGCGCCGTGTGCCCCGACTTCGGCACCAACTCGGCCTACCTGCCCACCTGCGTGGTCAACGGCGCGACGGGCCTCGGGCAGTGCTACGACACCTGCGCCTCCAACTTCGACTGCGGCACCGGCACCCAGTGCGCGGCCATCCCCGGCACGGCCAACCGCATCTGCGTGCCCGTCGGCACCGGCGCCACCACCACACCCCCGCTGCCCGTGGCGTACACCAGCTGCTCCCCGGCGGGCGGCGCGTGCGGTAACGCCACCGTCTGCTCGCCGTCGATGTTCACCCGCGCGGGCGCCCCGCAGGGCAACCTCTGCACCGTCGCCTGCACCAGCGGCAACGCGGCCATGTGCCCCGGCTACGTCCCGGGCGCGGCCATCCAGGCCGTCGAGTGCGTCGCCCCGGCGGGCAACCCCGCCAACGCCCAGTGCATGCGCCTCTGCAACCCCGCCAACCAGAACCGCGACTGCGCGCCGTACTTCACCACCTGCTCGTCGGTGCAGATGGCCGCGGGCATGCTCAGCGTCTGCGTCCCCTGACCGCGCGGGGCTGACCAGCGCCCCGCCGCGCCTCCGTCTCCTCTTCCCCTCTGTACCTCGTAGGCCCTCCGGTCGGCGCTCCTCAGCGCGCCGCTTCGATCCACACCGGGTTGGTGAACGCGTACGGCACGCCGTTGGAGTAGGGCAGCACCACCTCCAGATCGCCCTGCGGCCCGCGCGCCGTCGCCACCACGAAGTCCCCCGGCGCCACGGTGAGCGGGACCGTCGCGTCGAAGCGCAGCCGACCGCTCCCGAGCGGCACCGCGAGGCGCTCGGCCACCTCGCCGTTGCGCAGCAGCTCGACCGAGTCGACGCGCATCCACGGCGGGGCCATCACCATCACGTGCACCTGCACCGGGCCCGGCGCGGCGAGGGCGACCGGCGAGCCCGGCTCCTGGCCGTTGACCGTGAGCAGGAGCATCGGGCCGGAGGTGACGAAGGCCCTCCCCTGGCGCAGCGCGCGCAGCACGGCGGGGTGGTCCGTCGCGGCCTCGCCGGGCTGGAGGTGCACCATCGTCCGGGGGTAGCCCGCCCACTGGTACGCGATGGTGTGGGAGTCGCTCGATCCCGTGGCGATGTACCGCCGGCCGTGGGCCAGCAGCGAGGTCCAGTCGTGGAGGAGCTGCTCCACCTCGCCGAGCCGGCCGATGAAGAAGCCGTTGAAGACCTCGATGGCGTCGTAGCCCGGGTCGTACGCGGGCGACACCGCGCGGCCCGTGCGCACATCGAGCCCGGTGACGTTGAAGTACCCGATGTTGGGCTGCATCCGGGGGTGGTTCACCTGGATGATCCCGTCGGGGGAGCGCAGCCTCGCGGCGGCGAAGATCTCCCGCGGCGCGACCCCCACGAAGGGCGGCGGCCCGCCCTCCGGGGCGCCCTCCCGCGGGGGGTACGGGTACACGTTGAAGTGCCCCCAGGGCTGCGCGTTGCGGTCGGTGGTGACCTCCACCGCGGGCACCCACTGCAACGGGGCGGTGACGTTGCCGGGCATCAGCGCGACGCCCGCGGCGTAGTCGCCCACCACGTTGTGCTCCGTCGGCGTCGCGAAGGCGATGCCCTCGGCCACCAGCGAGGCCACCCGGTCGACGAGCGTGACGTGCGAGTCGAAGCTCGGGCTGGCGTGCACGTGCAGGTCGCACGCGACCCAGGACTCCATCGGCACCGCGTGGGAGAGGCCCACGTCCACCTCGCCGCGCATCGTCTCGGTGACGGACACCTCGCGCGTGGCGATGGTCCACTCGGGGCCGTGGGAGACCGTGACGCGGTAGGTGCCGGGGGCCACCGGGAAGTCCGCGGTGCCGTCGGCGGCGACCACCACCACGCCCGCCCCCGCGGCGTGGTGGTGGGGGCCGAGCATCGGGTCGGGCGTGGGGGCGATCCCTCGCACGGTGACCCGCACGGGCAGCGCGGGGTGGGCGTCGTCGTCCTCGTCGACGGCCGTCACGCGCATCGACGCGCCCGGCGGCAGCACCACCTCGATGGGCACCGCGCCGGTCGCGCCGGGGTGCACCTCGAAGGGCACCGGGTCGCCCGTGGCGGAGCCCGGCGCGGTCACCCAGGCGACGTACTGGCCCGGCGGGAGGGGGAGCACCGCGCGGTCGCTCGTCGGGGCGGAGACGAGCACGGCCGATCCGTCGGGGGTGGTGATCGTCACCGTGGCGGGGTTGCGCGCGGCGCCGCGGACCACCACCGGGAGCTCGGTGACCGGGGCGCCCCGCCAGAGCATCACGGCGCGCTGGAGCTCCGCGAGCTGCCCGGGGAGCGCGAAGAGCAGCTCGTGGTCGTCGAGGGAGGCGCCGGGGCGGAGGTCGGTCGCGGGGTGGACGATCAGGGTGTCGCCGGGCGACGCGATGCCCCCGTGCATCTCGCCGGTGAAGCGCAGGTCGAGGTCCGCGGCGGTCGCGCGGGTCCAGCCGACGGTGCGGCCCCGGCTGGTGGCGCCCACCCACGGGGCGGCGCCCTCGTGGGTCTTGGTGTGCACGCCGATCGTCGGCGCGAAGGGGGGGCCCCCCGCCCAGGCGAGCCGCGCCCCGAAGCGCACCCCGCGCACGGGCTGTCCCCCGTCGTTGCGCACGCGCGTGCGGAGGTGCAGCGCGCGCCGGCCGGGCTCCATGGCGTAGTCGCGGGTGAGGGTGAGGTTGTCGCCGCGGTGGCGGTAGCGCGCGGTGAGCCGGAGCGTCGGGGTGGCGTCCACCAGCACCGCCTCGAGCCGGCTGCTGGTGGCCGGGAGCTCGCGGTCGCCGACGGCGAGGAAGAAGTCGACGCTGCGCAGCGGGGCGACGCCGGGCGCGACGCGGTCGGTCACCTGGAGCAGGCTGCCGGGGCGGGCCTCGCGCACCACGGAGCTGTCACCGGCGAGCACCACCTGGAGGTCGGGCGTGCGCAGCACCCAGTCGCCGGGGACGAGGTCGGGCGCGGCGCGGGGGCGGTCGGGCTCGACCCGGCGGAGCTCGACGGAGCCCACCACCAGGGTGGTGCGGGCGGGCGCGCGGCAGGTGGCGCAGAGCGCGAGGGCGACGAGCGCCGGGAGCCAAGGCCGGCGGAGGGTCATTCGGGCAGTTGGGTCCAGTGGGCGGAGTCGGCCTCGAGGCGCGAGCCGTCGATGCGGCGGGCGCCGAACCACAGGCCGTGGGCGCGGAGTTCTTCGGGCGAGGCGGGCAGGTCGACCTCGGTGCGGGTGACCTCGCCCGGCCGCACGAACGAGGCCATGAACACCCCGTCGTAGGGGAGGAAGGCGTAGGTGCGCGCCGGGTCCTGCCGGTCGACCACCGGGTGCATCGGGCCCCAGGCGAGCTCGAAGCCGAGGTCGTAGGGCCACGGGGTGTTGGCCACGAGGAGCAGCGTCACGTGGCTGCCGCGGGCGGCGCGGGTGACCCCCCAGCCCGCGACCGTGAGCGCGCGGCCGACCCCGATGTGGGCGGCGTGCACGCGCGGGTCGGTGGCGAAGTCCACGTAGCGCCCGCGGGCGTAGGTGCGCACGGGCCAGTGCTCGCGCAGCACGATGTAGTCTCCGACGACCGTCCAGACGCCGTAGCGGCGCCAGTACAGGGCGTTGCGGACGGTGACCTCCTCGGAGTTGCGCCAGAGTTCCTGCGTGCCGGTGTGCCGGTCGCGGTGCTCGGTGGAGAGCACGACGAACTCCGCGGCGCGGTCGGGCGGCTGCTTGAAGCGGAAGACCCGGGTGCGCTCGGCGAAGTGCGAGAGCGTGAAGTCGGGCCCGGTGTACGACGCGTCCGGGGGGATGATGGCCGCGATGGCGTCGAGGGCGGCCTGGCGCCGGTCGGCGCGGTGGTCGGCGCGCTTGAAGCGGCGGCTGATGATCGGAACGACCCCCGCGCGGTGCTGGGTGGTGAGCGTCGCGACGGAGACCGCGGTCGCCACCAGGAGGCCGTAGCGGTCGGCCTGCAGGGCGCCGACGGCCATGATCCACGCGGCGCCGTGGATGGCCGACACGATGATGAAGGGCACCGTGAGGGTGCTGTAGTGCGAGTGCACCTGCACCGCGGTGGGAAACTGCGAGAGCAGGTTGATGCCGATGGGGGCCAGCGCGGGGAGCAGCCACCGCGGGCGCAGCAGGGACAGCAGCGCGACCGGGGCGAGCAGGCGCGGGACGTAGAGCAGCCGCACCGGGGTGGCGAGCTCGCGCAGCGTCGCGACGGGGTGCCGGAGGAGCTGCGCGAGGATGGCCGTGGGGGAAGACCCGAGGTGGCCGTAGTGGAGCTGGAGCGAGCCCGTGCGGGGGAGGTAGCGCGGGGCGATGACGAAGAGGTAGACGGCGAACCAGGCGGTGAAGCCGACGAAGGCGGCGAGGCCGATGGCGCGGTGGGGTCGGTGCAGGGCGAGGGCGAGGCCGGCGAGGGCGGCGCAGAGGGCGACGTCTTCGCGGCAGAGGGTGGCGAGGCAGAGGGCGACGACGCCCGCGACGGCGCGGCGCTGGTCGAAGAAATCGAGCGCGATGCAGAGCGGCAGCAGGGCCAGCGAGCTGGGGTGGAACTCGTAGCCCGCGATGGAGCCGATGGTCGGGAAGAGCAGGTAGACGAAGAGGGCGAGGTAAGGCGCGGCGGGGTGGCCGATGCGGCGCGAGGCGATGCGCGCCAGGGGGATGCCCGCGGCGGCGACGGCGGCGGCCTGCACGACGAGCAGCAGCGGGACGACGGAGACGAGGCGGCCGAGGAGGCCGAGGGGGATGAGCACCAGGGAGAGGTGCAGGCCCCAGAGGGGCGCGCCGACGAGGGGGTTCCAGAGGTCGCCGCGGCCGGCGCCCCAGACGAGGCGGGCGTAGAAGGCCAGGTCGAAGGTGTCGTTGTGCCAGGTGCGAAAGCGCGCGAGGGCCATCGCGGCGAAGAGCACGGCGGCCGCGAGGCTCAGGTTGGAGACGGCGCGCCAGGGGAAGCGCTCGTCGGCACGCGGGTCGTTCAACGGTCGCGGACACTAACGGACCCACCCGAGGGTGTACAGGTTGCGCGCCCGCGGCGGCGGCTTGACACCCCGCGCGCGCGGCGCGATGCGACTCCGCGATGAACCCGGGCCTCTACGCCATCATCGACGTCGACTCCCTCCTTCGCGCGCCCCGCCCGCCGCTCGGCTTCACCCGCCGGGTGCTCGACGCCGGCCCCATCGCGGCGCTCCAGCTCCGCGCGAAGTCCCTGGGCGCGCGCGACCTGCTCGCCCTCGCCGCCGCGCTGCGCCCGCTCTGCGCCGCCGCGGGCGTGCCCTTCTTCCTCAACGACCGCCCGGATGTCGCGTGGCTCGCGGCCGCCGACGGCGTGCACCTCGGCCAGGACGACCTGCCCATCGCCGCCGCCCGACGGGTCGCGCCCGGTTTACAGGTCGGTGTATCCAGCCACACGCCCGCGGAGTTCGCCGCCGCGCTCGAGACCGACGCCGACTACGTCGCGGTGGGCCCCGTGTTCGCGACGGCGACCAAGTCCGACGCCGCGCCGGTGGTGGGCCTCCGGACGCTGCGCTCCCTCTGCGCCGCCGCGGGGGGCAGCCGCGCGGTGGTCGCCATCGGGGGCATCACCCTCGCCAACGCGCCGGAAATCCGTGCCGCCGGGGCGCGCGCCGGTGCCGTCATCGGCGCATTGCTGGTAGACGACGCCGACGTGACCGCAACCGCGCGCGCCCTGCACCGCGCCCTGAGCTGAGACCGCCCGATGCCCGACCCCATCTCCCTCGGACTCCTGATGGCCCTCGGCGCGGGCGGCGCGGCGGCGCTGACGCGCTGGCGGCGTCGGCGCGGGGCCGTCGCGGCGAAGGCGGCGGTGCAGCCCGCGGAGAAGGCCGGTCCGCAGGTGTCGCGGGCCGCGGGCGCGTACCGGATCGACGAGGTGCTGCTCTTCCTGGGGGAGGAGTACTGGCTGGCGGGCGAGCTGGCCCTGGTGCGCGAGGGCACCCCCGCGCTCACCCTCTTCGTGGCCCCCGAGCGCGCGCAGGACCGCTGGCTGGCCGCGCCCCGCCAGGGCGACGTGCTCTATGCGCTGCAGGCCGACGCCGACCTCCGCAACCTCGGGTGGCCCGGGGTCGAGGTGCCGAGCGCGGGCGGCACGATGCGCCGCGTGGAGGAGGGGCCGTGCACCATCGTCTCGAGCGGCGAGGTCCCCGAGGGGTGGTCGGGCGCCGGGCGCTACGCCGTGTTTCGCGCGATGGAGACCGTGGCGGTGGTGGTCGAGCAGGGCGGCAACCGGCTGGCGCTCAAGGGCAAGACGGTGCCGCGTCGGCTCGTCGAGCGGATGGGCTGAGGCAAACCCGCTCGACGCCCACCTGGAGGGCGTCGAAGTATCGCGCGAAGCGGTCGTGCTCGACGCCGAGGCGCGCGAGCCACTGCTGGAAGTACCGGTGCAGCGCGGCCGCGCGGGGGTGGGAGTCGCCGTGGTGCAGCAGGAAGTCCTTGTAGTTCTGCACCTTGTCGGCGCGGAGCATGTCGGCCACCTCGGGCAGCGGCGACAGCGCGATGTCTTCGATGGACGACACCTCGCGGCGCGAGAGGTGGGCGTTGGCGATGTTGCGGTACTCCATCGCCAGCACCAGCACGGCGGGGTCGTCGGAGAGCGCCGCGAGGTCGGCGTAGCTGCCGGGCAGGTCGGCGTCGAGGCTGGTCGCGTCCATCTCGAAGCGCGGCGGATCGTTCATCGTGAAGGAGACTGGCACGCCTCGCGGCGGCGGCGTCGCCAGGCCGCGGCGCCCCCCGACGAGGGCCGCGCTGGCGAGGGCGAAGCGAAGGTCGAAGACCGCGGCGGTGCTCGCAAGGCGCGCACCCGGGGGACGTCGCCGAGCGCCACCGTAAACCCACGGCCCGGCCCTGGGTCCGCCGCGGCACGGCGTGGTCGCGTCGCGACAGGGGCCCTGCTACACACGGGCGGTGACCGATCGCGTCCGCGTCGCGCTCCGACTGGGCCTCTCCATCGCCGCGGCGGCGCTCATGGTGCTCCTGCTGCGACCGATCCTGTCGCACGGTCCGCTCACGCTCCACCTCACCGGGCTGCCCTTCGCGCATCGCCTGCCCGACGACCTGCGGCAGCCCATCGAGCTGCTCCGCCCGCGCTCGCTCTACGCCCTCGCGCTGCTCCCGTGGTTCGTGCTCTTCGCGGCGTCGTCGCTCGCCGACCTCGCGGCCGCCCAGCGCGTCGTCGCCACCGCCGCGCGCACCACGCTCCTCGCGCTGCTGCTGGTGGCGCTCGCGCAGCCGACCTCCACCCGGCAGAGCACCCGGGTCTGCACGGTGTTCCTGGTCGACGTGTCGGAGAGCGTGCCCGACGCGGCCATCGCGGGCTTCCACCGCACCGTCGACGAGGCGCTGCGCCTCCCGGGGGACACCATCGCCCGCGTGGTGCTCTTCGCCCGCCGCCCGGTGGTGCTCGACATCCCCCCGCGCGTCGACGCCGCGCACCCGCTGCCCCCCTTCGACCCCGCGCGCGTCGGCTCTCGCACCGGCACCGACCTCGCCAGCGCCCTCTCGCTCGCCTACGGGCTCTTCCCCGCCGACGCGCTGCGCCGCGTGGTGGTGCTCTCCGACGGCGTGCAGACCGACGGCGACGCGCTCGCCGAGGCCCACCGCGCGACCCGCTTCGGGGTGCGGGTCTCGGTGGTCCCGTCGCGGGCCCCGGCGCCCGCGGAGGTGGCGATCCGCGAGCTGCGCCTGCCCGATCGCATCCGCGTCGACGAGCCCTTCGAGGCGCGGGTGTCGGTGTTCTCCACCACGGCGACGCGCGCCACGGTGACGCTCTACCAGGGCGAGGCGGTCAACGGCCTCGACGGCGCCCGCACCGTCGAGCTCGTGCCCGGCGTGCAGGAGCTGCGCTTCCGCTCGGTGGTGCGGGTGCCCGGCGACGTGACCTACGTCGCGCGCGTGGCGGCCGCCGCGGGCGATCGCTTCGCGGAGAACAACCGCTTCGCCACGACGGCCACGGTGCCCGGCCGCCCGGCGGTGCTCTACGTGGAGGGCGACCCCGCGCGGGCGCAGTGGTTTCGCGGGGCGCTGGCCAACGGCGAGTTCGAGGTGGAGGTGCGCGGCGCCAACGGGGTGCCGCAGTCGACCCGCGAGCTGGAGCGCTTCGACTTCGTGGTGCTGAGCGACGTGGCGGCGGAGTCGGTGCCCTCGAGCGCGCAGGACGCGCTGACACGATATGTCCGCGAGATGGGCGGCGGCTTCATGATGGCGGGCGGCGACCGGGGCTTCGGCCTCGGGGGCTGGCAGGGCACCGCGGTCGAGCGCCTGCTCCCGGTGCGGATGGAGTCCGACCGGCGGCGCGACCAGCCCTCGCTGGCCCTGGCGCTGGTCATCGACCGGTCGGGCTCGATGCAGGGAAACCCCCTGGTGCTGGCGCAGTCGGCGGCGGTGGCGACGGCGCGCGCGATGGCCCCCGACGACCTGCTGGAGGTCATCGCCTTCGACAGCGAGCCCGACCGGGTGGTGCGGATGCAGGCCGCCCGCAACCGCGCGCGCATCGAGAACGAGCTGCGACGCCTGCGGCCCGGCGGCGGCACGGCCCTCTTCCCTGCCATGGACGCCGCCCAGCAGGACCTCGCGCTGACCCGCGCGGTCACGCGGCACGTGATCCTGCTCACGGACGGGCAGGGGCAGCCCGACGAGCCGTCGCGGCTGCGGGTGCTGGTCGACTCGATGGCGGCCGACGGGCTGACGGTGAGCACCGTGGGGCTCGGGCCGACGGTCGACCGCGAGCTGCTGGAGTCGCTGGCGCACCACGGCCGCGGCCGTAGCTACTTCACGGCGGACGCGAGCAACCTGCCGCAGATCTTCCTGCGGGAGACCACGGAGGTGTCGCGCAGCGCCGCGGTGGAAGACCCGGTGCAGCCGAGGGTGGTGGGGAGCGCTGGGTTCCTGCGCGAGCTGCGCGGCGCGCCGCCCTTCCTCTACGGCTACGTGAGCACGCGGGCGAAGCCGTCGCCCGCGCAGGTGCTGATGGAGACGGACTCGGGCGAGCCGTTGCTGGCCCGCTGGCGGGTGGGCCTCGGGTGGAGCCTCGCCTGGACGAGCGACCTCAAGAACCGCTGGGCGGTCGAGTGGATCCGCTGGCCGCGGTGGCAGGCCTTCTGGACGCAGCTGGTGCGCGAGCACATGCGCACGCGCCGTCGCGAGGAGCTGGGGCTGCGGGCGGAGGTGGTCGACGGCGAGGTGCGGGCGAGCGTGGATGCCATCCGCGACGACGACCGCTTCGAGAACGGGCTCAGCTCCGAGATGGTGCTGCGCGGCCCGTGGCCCGACACGACCGAGCAGCGGGTGCCGATGCGCCAGGTGGGCCCCGGGCGCTACGAGGCCGCCGTGCCGCTGGAGCGCTACGGGGCCTTCTCGTTGCGCGCGGTGCACCGCCGCGAGGCTCAGGTGGTGGCCGAGAGCCACGGGCGGGTGGACCACCCGTACCCGCGGGAGTACGCGGCGCTCGAGCCCGACGTGGCCCTGCTGGGCGCGCTCGCGGCGGCGACCGGCGGCGCGACCGACCCGCCAGCGCGGGCGATGTTCGACGCGGGCGGAGAGTCGCTGCGGCACCGGGCGCCGGTGTGGCGCTACCCCGTGATGCTGGCCGTGGGCGTGATGCTGATCGACCTGCTGCTGCGGCGGGTGCGGATCTTCGACCGGGGTTTCAAGGGGCGCTGAGGCCCGTCGGACCACCGCTGCGCCTACACGGCCCCGACGGCGGTTGCGGCGCCGCGCGCCATCGACGATGAATGCGCCCGCAACCGATGACCACCTCGCAAGACTCCAGGGTTCCCGTGACCGTGCTGACCGGCTTCCTCGGCGCGGGCAAGACCACGCTGCTCAACCGCATCCTCTCGGAGGAGCACGGCCGGCGGGTCGCCGTGATCGAGAACGAGTTCGGCGAGGTGGGCGTCGACCAGGCCCTCGTCATCCGCGCCGACGAGGAGGTCTTCGAGATGAACAACGGGTGCCTCTGCTGCACCGTGCGCGGCGACCTCATCCGCATCCTCGGCTCGCTGGCCAGGCGCCGCGACCGCTTCGATCACGTGCTCATCGAGACGACGGGGCTCGCCGACCCTGGGCCCGTGGCGCAGACCTTCTTCGCCGACGACGAGGTGATGGCGCGCTACCGGCTCGACGGCATCGTCACGGTGGTCGACGCGAAGCACCTCGAGCTGCACATCGACGACAGCGACGAGTGCAAGGAGCAGATCGCCTTCGCCGACGTGGTGATCGTCAACAAGCTCGACCTCGTGAGCGCGGAGGACGCGGCGCGGGTCGAGCGGCGGGTGCGCGCCGTCAACGCGGTGGCGAAGGTGTTTCGCGGCGTGAAGGAGGTGCCCGTCGCGGCGGTGGTCGACGTCGGGGGCTTCGACCTCGACCGCGCCCTGGAGATGGAGCCGACCTTCCTCGGCGGCGAGGCGGAGGGCGAGGGAGAGCACGAGCATGGGCACGAGCACGGGCACGACCACCAGCACGACGAGACGGTGACCTCGGTGGGCATCCGCTGCGAAGGGGTGGTGGACGAAGCGCGCTTCAACACCTGGATCACCGAGCTGGTGCAGGAGCGCGGGGCGGACATGTTCCGCACCAAGGGGGTGCTCAACGTGCAGGGCGAGGCGGCGCGCTTCGTCTTCCAGGGGGTTCACATGTTGATCGACGGCGGCTCGGGCAAGCCCTGGGGGGACACCTCGCCGAGGCTCAATGAGCTGGTGTTCATCGGGCGCGGTCTCGACCGTGCGGCGCTCAACGAGGGGTTCCGCTCATGCCTGGTCTGAAGGCCCTTCGCGGCGGCAAGCGCGAGCTGAAGGCGGCGTGGCGGGCGACGCTGGCGGAGTACGCGCTGGGGGTCACCTGGTCGGGCGACGGGCGGTGGCTGGCCGCAGGGACGGCCGCCGGCGAGGTCACCGTCTTCGAGGGCGCCACCGGGCTGGTGCAGTGGACCCGGTCGGTGCACCCGGCGGGCATGTGCGCGCTGGCCTTCTGGGGCGACGTGCTGGCGACGGGCGGTATGGACGGCACGGCGCGGCTGCTGGCGGCGGTCGACGGGCGCGAGCTCGCGGCGCTGCCCAACGGCAGGCAGTGGGTGGAGCACGTCGCGTGGAGCCCGGACGGGAGGTGGCTCGCGACTGCGGCGGGCAAGGTGCTGCGGCTGTGGACGGCAGCGGGCGAGCCGTGGATGGAGACGCCTGCGCAGGAGAGCACCATCGCGGGCGTGGCGTGGCGCGGCGACGGCTCGGAGGTGGCGACGATCTGCTACGGCGGCGCGCGGCTGTGGGGCATCGCCGAGCGCGGGAGCAGCCGGCAGCTGGAGTGGAAGGGCTCGCTGGTGAGCGCGGCGTGGAGCCCCGACGGCGCGGTGATCGCGTGCGGGAGCCAGGACTGCTCGGTGCACTTCTGGCGGGTGGAGACCGACATCGACTCGGAGATGACGGGCTATCCGTTGAAGGTGAAGGCGCTGGCCTGGGACGCCGCGAGCGCGCTGCTGGCCACGAGCGGGGACGTCGACACGACGGTGTGGAAGTTTGAAGGCAAGGGCCCCGAGGGGAGCAAGCCGGTGACGCTCAAGGGACACGAGGGCCCGGTGACGGCGCTGGCGTTCCAGCGGCGCGGGGGGCTCCTGGCCTCGGGCGGGGCCGACGGCGTGGTGGCGCTGTGGGAGCCGAAGAAGGGGCCCACGCCGCGCGGGGCGGGCTTCGGCGTGGCGGGCACGGAGGTGGGCGAGGTGGCGGCCGTGGCGTGGCGCGGCGACGGCAAGGCCCTGGCGAGCGCGGACGGCGCCGGGGCGGTGACGGTGTGGTCGGTGGGGTGAACCCGCCGCGCTTGTCCCTCATCATCCCGCTGTCGCCATGGATCGGTCGAAGCCGCCCCCAACTCCACGCAAGAGGGCCCTGGAGGCGCTCTACGCCACGTTCAACCAATACGACGGCATCCACCTCGAGGGCTGCCCGCACTGCACCTCATTTGAAGACAGCGCCGCGCTGCGCCGCGCGCCCGTGCGGCGGCTCGGGGGAGAACTCCATCGCTACCTCTTCAAGGCGATGACCACGTGGGGCACCGAGGAGGACTTCAAGCACTTCGTTCCACGGCTCCTCGAGCTGTACGCTTCGAGCGCCGACGCCTGGCTGCTGTGCGAGAAGCTCGCCTGCGCGCGATGGCGTTCGTGGCCCGAGCTCGAGCGAGGCGCGGTCGAGAGCTATCTGCTTTCGCTGTGGCGCGAGCGGCTCGCGGAGGACGGCCCTCCGCTGCCCGGCGTCGCGTTGCTCGAGACGATGCTGAGCCTCGACCTCGACCTCGCCCCCTACGACCTGCGGACGACGCTCGACGCGTGGCGGTCCGCGCGATCTCGCGAGTCCATAAGAAGCCTCGCCCGCTTCGTGCTCGAACACGGCGACGCGCTCTTCTGGCCGGGTCCATCCACCCGGCGCCCGACGCTCTGGCAGGCGAGGCCAGAGATCGCCGCGGAGGTCCGCGCATGGCTGCTCGATCCTGCGACGCGCGCGGGGCTGGAAGCGAGCTTCTTGGAGCACGGCGACGGCGAGGTCGCGCGGGCCTTCGACCGGCTCGAGGCGGCCGCGCAGGAGATGTGAGCGCGCCGCGCGGGATCGTGGCCCCCCCCCGGGTTGACCGTCAGCCGAGCGCTCGCGCCAGCAGCCGGTGGAAGTGGTGCACGCCCGTCTCCTTCGTGGGCGAGTAGCGCCCGCGACGCGCGAGCGCCGCGCGCATGCCTTGCTGCGAGGCCACCACCACGGCCTCGTCCTCCATCTCGACCTGGTCGAGCCCGCTGCCAGCGCCCTGGCCGCGGAGCGACTCGTCCCAGGTCCACGCGCGGAAGAGCACGCGCGTGCGCAGCGGCCCGACGGGCTGAACCACGTTGAGCGACAGCCCCCACGGGTAGAAGTTCAGCATCATGTTGGGGAACACCCACGCGTAGAACGCCGCCACCCGCGACCCCGCGTCGGGGTGCCCGTCGGGCAGCTCGAAGGCCAGCTCGCCGCGGCGCGCGAAGGCGAGCTGGAGGGTCCCCCAGGGGGCGAGCTCGGTGCGGTAGTCGTCGTAGCCGATGGCCTCGCTGAGGGCGGCGTGAACGAAGGGGATGTGAAGCCCTTCGAGGTAGTTGTCGCAGTAGAGCATCCAGTTGGCGTCGAACTCATAGTCGCGGTCCGAGCCCGCGTGCCGCGAGAGGCGCCACGGCACGAGCGCGCCTACGCGGGCGTCGATCTGCGCGAGCACCTCCGTCAGCGGGACGGCGGGGCGCAGCGAGACGAAGTCCAGCGGCCCCCAGCGCTCGAGCGACACGGGCGCGAGGTCGTCGTCGGCCGAGGGGAAGCCCTCCGCGCCGGTGAACTCGGGCATGGAGAGGAAGCGCCCGTCGTGGGCGAAGCGCCGACCGTGGTAGGGGCAGCGCAGCGACGAGGCGCGGGCGGCGCAGGTGACCACCGGGTGCCCGCGGTGGGTGCACACGTTGGAGAGGGCGCGCACGAGGCCCCGGGCGCGGGTCGCCACCAGGGGCTCGTCGAGGCACCCGGGGAGCAGCGTGAAGGGGGCGGCGTCGCCGTCGTGGGTCACGGCGCCCGCCTCGGGGCACCACTGCCAGCTCGGGGCGAACACCCGCTCGCGCTGCCGGGCGAAGAGCTCGGGATCGCCGTAGGCGCGCGGGGGCAGCGAGCGCGCACGACGGATGTCAGGGTCGATGTCGAAGGGCTCCATCGGGGATCACGCTCGGGCGCAGCATCGCACCCCCGACGGGTACGCGGCGAGCCTTCGGGGGTCTGCTGGCGCCTCGGAGGCGCCGATGGCCGCGACGGCGGCCTAGGGTGGCGGGGCGCATGGTGCTGGTGACCTCGCGGCTCCCGCTGACCGACCTCGCGCCCTGGGACGGCGCGGGCGTGCGCACCCTCGCGCTCTCCGCCCTCACGCCTGCCGAGTCGACGGCGCTGCTCCGCGCGTGGGGCCTCTCCGGGGACGACGGGGCGCTCGCGCCGCTGTCCGCCGCCGCCGCGGGCCACGCCCTCTCGCTGGCGATGGTGGGGTCGTACGCCAGCGCGTTTCTCGGGGGCGACCCGGCGCTCGCGGAGGGTCTGCTGCCGTCGGAGGTCGCGGGCGACGACCCGCTGGCCCGCCGGCTCACCGCGGTGCTCGCGGCCTACGCGGCTCGGCTTCATCGACGCGGACAGCGCGGTCCACCCGGGGGAGTCTCGGCGCCATCGACCAGGCCATGTCGACCGGCCGCTGCGTCGGCAATGAGGTCAACGCCAACGGGGCCGGCGCATTCCGTGGCACACCCGTAGACCCGACGGAGAGTACCTGGCGCAGCGATGGGTCCCCAACGGGCGGCGAGGCCCGGGTGCCCGAGGCGTAGGGGGTCTGTGTTACCGACGCATCATCGGACGGCCCATCCGCGGATGCATCGGCGGCTCCGTCTGCGGCGTCGTCGGCATCGCCGGCGCAGCCACGTCGCCCATCACATGAGTGATCGACTCTTCGTCCACGGGGGGCTGGCAGCGCGCGGACCACCGGCGGCGCGCCCATCCCCGCGAACACCGCCGCCGCAGCCCCCGCGGCCAGCGCCGTCATCGCCGCGGCCGCGGCCACGAGCTGCACGCGCTTGCGGCGCACCCCGACGGAGCAGTCCGCCGTCAAGATCGTCCCATCCGCGCGGCGGTAGTAGCGCACGCAGAGCTTGCCCTCCTTCTCGCGCACCAGCGCCTCGGCGACCTCGCGGGTCATCGCCGAGAGGTTGTAGACGTTCTTCTTGCAGCTCCCGCAGTGGCGCGCCTGCTCGTCGCCCGTCATCGCGTCCCAGCGCTCGTGGCAGGGCGACGCCACCCGGATGTCGTCGAGCATCGGGAGGTGCCCCGGCGCCCGGGCGTGCAGCTCCTTGCGCAGCTTGTCGAGCTCGGTCACCAGCCGGGGCTCCTCGCGGGTGGCCGCCTCCAGTGGGGGGCGTGGCGCAGCGCTCGCCGCCCTCGAGCGCCTCGCAGCTCACGCCGCGGATGCCCGAGACCTTGTCGCGCAGCTCCGAGCGCCAGAAGGCCGGCGTCACCTCCCCCGCGGTCACCGTCCGGCACCGCCCCCCCTCAAGGCGCGCCGCCGATGTCCGATACGACCCTCCGATGAAGCCCTCCGATCGGCCCCGTGTTGCCGCCCTGCTCGCGTCCGCCGCGCTCGCGCTCGGCGGTTGCGCGACGTCGCTCACGCCCGCGGCCCGCGCGGTGCAGTTCTCCGACACCGTGACGACGTCGCGCTGCCGCGCCCTCGGCGAGGTGACGGCCATCGACTCCGCGCTGGGCAGCCGCCAGCGGGCCTGGAGCGGCCTGCGCGAGGCGGCCGCGGCGCGCAGCGCGACGCACGTCGTGCTGATCCCCTACGCCCCGAGCGGGGGCGGCTACTCCGTGCAGCGGGCGCGCGCCTTCCGCTGCGGGCTGTAGGCTCCGACGTCTCGACGGCGTCGATGCCGTCGATGGGCCGCGTCCTGTCACCAGCTAAACCTCCTCGTCAACATCGTCTGCCAGAGCCCCGGCGGCGAGCTCGGCGACCTCATCGGCTACCGCCGCGCCCTCGTCGGGGGGGTGCGCCACCGCGTTCGCCGGGGCGGCGCTCTCGGTGGGGCTGCCCGGGCGTGGGGTCCCCCGCGCGAGGAGGGGCCGAGCGGCCCTCTCAGGCGCCCGTGAGGGCTACGACCCGAGTCGACCTCGTGGCGGAGACCCACCCCCATAGGGCCGCTCTGATAGCTTGCGCCCCGATGACCACCGTCGACGACCTGTGCCGCGCCATGGACGCCGTCGCTCCGCCGAGGCTCGCCGAGTCCTGGGACAACGTCGGGCTCCTCGTGGGCGACCGCGCAGCGCCGCTCGACCGCGTGCTCCTCACCATCGACCTCACGCGCCCGGTGCTCGACGAGGCCCTCGCGCGCGGGTGCGCCGCCGTCGTCGCGTACCACCCCGTGATCTTCAGCGCGCTCAAGCGCGTGGTGGCGGGCTCGATGGCGTACGAGCTCGTGCGCCGCGGCGTGGCCGTGTACAGCCCGCACACCGCGCTCGACATCGCCGAGGGCGGCACCAACGACGTGCTCGCCGACGCCGTAGGCATGACCGCCCGCGCGCCGCTGCGCATCACCCTACCGGCCGAGGGCCTCGGGCTCGGGCGGGTGGGCTCGGTCGAGCCCGTCGAGCGGGCCGCGCTCCTGGCGCGGGTGCGCGCGGCGCTGGGCGTCGACCACCTGGTGGTGGCCGGTCCGAGCGAGGGGATCGTGACGCGCGTCGCGGTCGGGGCGGGCGCGTGCGGCGACCTGCTGAACGAGGTGATCGCCTCCGGGGCCGGGCTCTACGTGACGGGCGAGATGCGCCACCACGACGCCCTGCGCGCCGCGGAGGCGGGCGTCACCGTCGCGTGTGCGCTGCACTCCAACAGCGAGCGGCGCACCCTCGGGGTGCTCGCTGGGCGCCTGCGGGCGGCGCTGCCGGGGGTGGAGTTCCACCTGTCGGCGAGCGACCGCGACCCCTTCCGCGTGGTGGGCTGAGCGACGGGGAGCGCGGGGTCACCGCACCACGAGGGGGGGGCACCCGCGCGGGCGTCGGGAGTCTCGGCGCGACCGAGGTCGGCCAGCGCGTCGACGGCGGCGTCGGCCGCGGCGTCGGCGGTGCGCCCGAGGTCTCCTGCGGCGACGGCGTCGGCGAAGCCCGCGGCGTCCTCGCCGGTCGGGCTGCCCGTGGATGGGCCGCGCGCTGAACAGGCGACGAGCACGCCATGGATGAGTGCGGCGCCCAACAGAGAGCCGACGAAGAAGCGTGAACGGTGTCCCCTCGTCGCAGCATCGGCGCCGAGCCTACGGGGCGCAACGGATGGCCGAGCGCGCGCGACGAGTCGACTTCCGGCTCCGCTCCGCTCGTCGGCGCAGCGCCCACAGCGCCGCGCACGCCACGAGCGCGACGCCCGACCGCCCGGCCCGCGCGCGGCCTGCGTGACAGCCGCACCCCTCGCTCGCGCTCGTCGCGGTGACCTCTCCCGCGCCCGCCTCGGTGCCCGCAGCGTCGACCCGCGGCGCCCCTGCGTCGAGGACCGTGGCGCCTGGTCGGCGGCACTCCCCTGCCGCGCAGACCTCGCCCGCGGGGCAGGGCGTCGCGCCGTCCGCGAGCGCGCAGCGGTCCCGGCACGACCCGCGGTCGCAGTACGAGCCCGTGGGGCAGGTCACGTCGAGGCAGTCGTCGGTGACGCAGCGACCATCGGGCGCGCAGATGAGTCCCGCCGGACACGACGCGCAAGTGCAGCTGTACTGGCACTGCCCGAACCCCGGCAGTCGCCCGTCGTTCTGGCAGACCTGATCGCCCTCGCAGAAGGCTTCGTCGCACGCTTCGCCGCACCCGCCCGCGCGGCACTGCTGGCCGAAGGGGCACGTCACGCCCTCGCAGAGGCCCACGCAGGCGCCCGCGCGGCAGCGCTGTCCGGTTGGGCACACGACCGACTCGCACGCGTCGTCGACGCACGTCTCGCGCGCGGAGCACACGCGCCCGGCCGGGCAGTCACGGCCGGTCGGACAGCGCGCCGCGCACCGCCCGCGATCGCAGACCTCGCCCTCGCCGCAGAGCGCCGCGCTGTCGTCGACGCGCCCGTCGCAGTCGTTGTCGAGGCCGTTGCAGCGCGCGGCCTGCGGTCGCCGCAGCGGCTGGCAGTACGTGTCGAAGCTCCCGCGGCAGAGCGTGACCCCGTCGGCGCAGACGCCGGCCCGACCGGGGACCACGCACGGCGTCCCCGCGCCGACGCACCCACCGTAGTCCGAGACGCCGACGATGGAGAAGCGATGGAGACCGGCCTCGCCGCCGTGGACGTTCGAGGTCTGGCAGAGCTCGCCGATGGCGGCAGTGCGCGAGCTCGGAAGCGCGTAGAAGTTTCGTCGGTTGCCTGCATCGAAGCCGACCTGGGCGTGGGCGCCGTCGGCCCCGGCGGTCCATTCGCAGCGGTGGTAACGAAACTCGAGGTCGACGCGGTCGACGTTGGGGCAACGGAACGACGTCGTCACGATGAGCTGGAAGTCGTCGCGCGCGTCGTCGCGGTCGGCGCTGCGTCGCACGTCGTGCCAGGTCACCACCAGCCGCCCGGGCTCGACGTGGAAGCACACCGCGTTGCCCGACGGGTTGCCTCCGCCGCGCGTGTCGACGTCCGCCCACCAGGGCGCGATCATCGGTTGTCCCGCGACCGGAAAGACGGCGGGCGTCGGGTCGGCGAGGGGCGCGGCGAAGGTGATGTTGCCGTTGGTGTTGACGAAGAAGTGATCGACCCGCGCATCGAACAGAGCCAACCCCTCGGGGAAGGCCGCGCGGAGGTCGATGGCCACCGGCGTCGCGCGCGCGTCGGGGTGCGGACCGGCGTACGAGCCGTCGTCGCTCGGATGCACGCAGTGCTCGGCGAGGCCGTACCCGTCAGGACCGCCGAAGCCGCGCAGCAGCGGGACCGCGCCGACCGGCGAGACTTGCAGCGCAACGGCGGCCGCGACGAGCCACGGGGTCGGCCGCATCGGCGAGAGCGGGACGGGCGCGAACGCCATTCGACGCGCGCTCATCGGGCGCAGCGAATCGGGTCGGTCACCGTCGAAGGAACGCGGAACTGGACCGTCCGCGTGCCATCGGTGGCGGCGTAATCACCCGGCGGCAGCGGATCGGTGAGGCACTCCACGGTGGGAGCCGAGCAGGCTGGCAGACTGCTGCCTGCGCATCTGTGGTCCACATCGACGACGAGGCTCCCGGTCAGGCGGAACGTGTTGCCGTCGCGGGTGAGCGAGCAGCGTGACGAGACGAGCCAGTCGCACAACGGTCGACAGGTTCGGAGAACGTCCACCCCGAGGCTGAGGCGCACGGGCCCGTTGCGGCGGAAGGTCTCCTCGCCCTGTCCCGCGTAGCCGAGGACGCAGAGCTGTTGCAGCGGCAGTTCTTCGCGCACCGGCCCGCGACCCACGGGCGCCACGCACAGCCACGGTGCGCGGACGCGACGGCCGAGTGGACGCTCGGCGCCGGTCGACCCCACCGGGAGCGGGGTCGCGAGTGGAACGTGCGCGCGGCGTAAGCGGAAGAGCGTGGTCATGATGTTCCCCCCGGATGATGCGTCGATTGCATCATAGAGCCGCGCGACCCGCGATGAGCCTCTCCCGCACGCCCCGTCGGCCTCGCGGGTGCGCGCTCGCGGCCCGATGTCGAGCGCTCGATCGTTCGATGTCGAGCGCTCGATCGTTCGATGTCGAGCGCTCGATCGTTCGATGTCGAGCGCTCAACCATCCCGCATCGACCTGAACGTCACCGCGGCGTGAAACGGATGCCCGTGCCCGCCGCGATTCCGCCGAGATGCAACGCGAAGGCGGTGCCGCGGTCGGCCTGGAGCCCGACGTTCGTGAACGCGTCGCGGAGGAGCACCGTCCCGGCTGCCGCCTCGCGTGCGTAGAGAAACTCGATGGTCTCGCTGCCCTCGGAGAGCACCACCTCGAGCAGACCGAGCAGCGCGGTCCCGGGCTCCGGCGACGTCGGCGTGAGCCACTCGAGCACGAGCCGCCGCGCGGGCGCCACGCCGAAGGTGCGCGCGCAGACGACCGTCGCGCCGGGCAGCGGGACCGGCCCCGGGAGCGCTGCCGCCGGCAGGTTCGCGTTGGGAACGGGCGACGACGCGTCCGTGAGGCGGCCGAAGGTGACCATGCCCGACAGGCTCGGCCACGCCCGACCTTGCGGCACGCCGAACAGGCGAAACGGAAACGGGATCAGCACCGGCACCTCGGTGTAGCGCGGGTCGGTGCGATTCGTCGTGCGCGGCACCCGCACGCCGTCGCCCGCGCAGGCGTCGAGCAGGACCACGTCGCCGACCAGCGCCTCGCGGTAGCCCGACGCCTGGCACCACGACGCAGGTCCCGCGACGACGCAGCGCGAGGGCGCCTCGCAGGCGTCGCGCTGCCCGCCGGGATCGCACGCGGCCCCGTCGGCCACCACGGGGAGACACCGCGGCCCCGGCGTGTAGTACGCCAGCGGCGAAGAGTTGGGCCCGCTGGTCGCGCGGGAGCAGGTCAGCCCGGCATCGCAGGGCGTGACGGTCACGCGACAGGCGCCGCCCAGCGCGCCGTCCGCGAGGCAGAGGCCGAGCGCGCCATCCCGACGGGGCTCCTGGATCTGACAGGACATTCCGCCTCCGCACGCATCGGTGCGACCGGAGGCGTCGCAGACCGCGCCCCGCGGCAGGCCGACGAGACACAGGCCCGCGTCGCTGCACCCGAGGTCGCCGTCGCACGGGCGCTCCCCGGCGCGACAGCGTCCGCCCAAGACCCCGGGCCCTACGCAGCGCGCGCCGACGCAGGTCGTGCCCGCAGCACACCGGCGCCCCGCGTCGCAGGCGCCCCCGAGCGGAACCACCGGCTGGCAGGTGGAGTTCGATCCGCACTCCAGGCCGTCGTCGCACGACGTCGGCGGCGCGCGGCACTGCCCATCGCGCGCGCCCTCGGCCACGCAGCGACCCGGGCTCGACCCGCCGGGCGCGATGCACGTCGATCCCGTGGGACAGCTGTCCCGGACCTGCTCGACGTCGCACGCTGCGCCCGCGAGGACGGTCACGCGACAGTAGGCGGACTGCGAGCACGTGAGCCCCGCCGCGCACGGCGCACCTCCGGCCCTCCCTTCGCAGGGCGCGTCGAGGGACCCGACGACGGTGCAGCGGGAACCCGAGCGACCCAGGTACTCGCACGTGAGCCCCGTCGCGCAGAGCAGTCGAAACGGCTCGCACGATCCACCGCGGGGGATCACGGCGCCGCACTCACCGATCGCGTCGCAGACGAGACCCTCGTCGCACGCGGTCGCCTCGGACGTGCCGCGACAGCCGGCGAGCGCGGCGCCCTCCGGCTCGCAGATCGCCGAGGACCCCGTGCAGCGGGCGCCGGGTGCGCACGATGACGTGGGCGATGATCGATCGCACGGCGCGCCCGCCGCGATGGGGCGCACGCAGCGACGGACGCCGGACCCGGCGAAGACGCACGTGAGGCTCCCGTCGCAGGCCGCCACGCCCGCGGCCCGACGGCACGCTCCGCCCTCGTTGCCGTCGGCCACGCACCGACCCGTGACCGCGGTCGGTGAGGCCGCGAAGCACGACGTCCCCGCCCCGCAGAGGTCGATGTCCTTGGCGCGCGGGCAGGCTTCGCCCGCGGCGATCGGCTCGAGCTCGTCGACGCTGAGATCGAACGCGCCGCGCGAGCCGTCGTACCCCGCGACGACGAGGTAGAGCGTCGTCCCGGCCGCGATCGGCGCCGCCGTCGTCACCTGCACGAACGACGGGAACCCGCTGCCCCGGGACGATCCCCCGTCGTCACAGCCGAGCGAGGCGGCGTCCGTCGCGCAGCGATCGAGCAGCCACACCGCGGGGTTGAAGCGTGATCCGTGCCCGTCGACGGTGACCCGCACGCGGCTGCCCGTGCGGGCGGTGTAGCGATACACGATCGGGTAAGCATCCCGCGCCGCGCAGCCCGAGGGCACGGGGAGCACCGAGCGACGAGGCGCCGCGGAGTTGTCGCCGAGCGCGCGTGTCGACGACCCGCTCACGACGCCGACCGACGCGAGGTCGATCACCGCAGCGCCCGCGCACGGGTCGACCGCGGGCACATCGGGCTCCACGTCGCGGACCGCGCCAGAGTCGACGCTGACCTCGCCCATGGGAGCGTCGCCCGCGTCGCCCGAGACGTCGGCGACGACCGAGGCCTCAGGGACATCCGAGACGTCGGCGACGTCCGATCCGTCGGCGACGACCGACGCGTCCGGGCGATCGCCGGAGGTCGTCCGATCGACGGGCGCCGTGACGTCTACGGTCGTCGCGTCGGGGCCGAGCGCGGCGTCGTCGCTCGCGCTCCACGGCGCGGGCCGCAGCTCGGCGCCGCAACCCGCGAGCGCGATGACGATCGCGAGAGGTCGCGCACGAGTGATCCATTGTCTGTCCCCCATGGCGAGCATCGTCGGTCGCATCGAACCCGCCGCGCAAGACCCGTGAACTCGGCCGCGCGCCGGGGCTTCAGCAAGAGCCGCAGGCGCCCGCGGAGGCCGTCGTCGAGCTGCGGGGTGCAGCCCCAGCGATGAGCCGTCATGGATCGCCCGGGCGCGCCGTGCGAGGGTCACGGACCATGACGATCGCGGGGGCGCGGGGGTTGGTCGTGGGCGGGGCGTTGGCGCTGGCGGCGACGCTCGCGTCGGGCGAAGCGCGGGCCGACGACCCCGACGCGTACCTCAACCTGGGCGTGCTGTTCTCCTTCCCCATCGGCGGGCCGATGCGCGAGATAGGCATCGGCGCCGAGGTCTCGTGGAACGTCTACCCGAGCTACGACGGGATCGCGTCGCCGGGGGCTTTCCTCCAGGTGCAGGGGCTGCTCGGCGGGGGCTTCCGCTTCGACGTGGGCGCGCAGGCGAGCGTGACGCTCGTGGGCGCCGAGCTCGGACTCGCGGCGGTCTTCCTGCGCGGGCACGCGCCGACCTTCGGGGCGCACCTCGCGGGCTACGCCTCGGCGGGGTACCTGGGTGTCGCGGCGCGGTGGTTCCTGCCGTTGGACCGGGCCGACTGGGGCTGGGCGCGGACCACCGACCTCACGGTCGCCGCGAAGTTTCCGCTGTTGATCCGCAACGGCCAGCTCCTGGCGACCGGCGCCTGCGCGTTCGTCTGCAGCGTCGACGGGCGGCCGCTGGTGATCGACGCGCGTCCCCGCACCGCGACGGTCGTGGCCGACGCGCGCTGGCAGCTCGCCCCGGCGTCGGAAGGAATTTCGGACGGGATGACGGTCGAGCCGCCCGACCACCTCCGCGAGGTCGTGGCCGCGAAGTGGGAGCGCGCGGCGCTCGACGAACACGCCTCGATCGCCGCCTTCGCGCGGCTGACCCTCCAGCTCATGGCGCTCGGGGCGCCGCCCGCGCTGCTCGCTCGCACGCAGCAGGCGGCGCTCGACGAGGTCGACCACGCGCGGCGCTGCTTCACCCTGGCCTCGCGCTTCGCGGGGCGCGCGCTGGGCCCCTCGACGCTGGCCGGCGCAAGGCAGCGTCCCGGAAGCTCCTGGCAGCGCTCGCGGGACGGTGTTGTCCTGCTGATCATAGGTGTTCCGGTAACTGGAGCGGATCCGTGCCAGCGAGGGTGCCGCGTTGGTTCGCCTATCCCCCGGGTGAAGCTGCTCGAGGCCGTCCGTGGGGCGCAGCGGCTCTTCGCGGAGGAGGTGCCCGCGCTCGCGGCGGTGGAGCGCGCGCTGCGCCTACGGGTGGCGGTTGCGCTGCGTGATGAGAGCCACGGCAGGGAGGCACCTCGAGGTGCTGCTCCCGCTCGATCCGCGCGACCGGGCGGAGGAGGCCCGCTGCCACGAGGTACTGGGCAACC
>CAIOSS010000200.1 GCA_903860995.1 uncultured delta proteobacterium
GGAGCAGTCGCGGCCGAAGCGACGGCGGAGGCAATGTCCGCAGAGGCCTCAACCTTGCGCCAGCAGCTCACCGCCTGCCAGGCGCGCCTCTCCACCGCGCGGGAGTCCCTTGCGCGCATCGAGGCGCAGAACGACATCCTTTCGAGGGACGCAGCGCGTGTCGAGCAGCACGTCCTCCGCCGCGAGCCCGGCGCTCCCCGCCACGGCGCCGCCCAGCGCCAGCGCCACGCCGTCGCCCGCGGCCACCAGCACCGCCCCCTCGCGGCGGTCGACCCGCTCGTCGCCCGTGTGCAGCGTGCGCTGCGCCGCGGTGAGCATCGGGGCCCAGCGCTCCAGGAAGTCCGCCGTCGACCCCTGGCCCCCGGCCACCAGGGCGTCGCCCTCGCCGAGTCGCAGCACCGACGGACGCTCGCGGGCAGCGGTCAGCGGGTCGGCGGCCACCCAGGTGCCGTCGGGCATCACGCGGTCGACCCGCGCCACGGCCCCCGTCGCGGTGCGGCCGCCCAGCACGTAGCCGCCGCCGCCCGGCTCCTGGAGCACCCCGCTGGCGATGACGTCGCAGCGACCCTGCGGCGCCGGGCGGGCCGTCGGGGAGGCCACGGTGCCGGCGCCCGGGTTCCACACGACCGACACGCAGCCGCGGACCAGCAGCACGGTGCTGTCCCCCAGGCGCAGCGCCGAGGCGTCGCGGTTGAAGGTGTCCTCGATGGTGGCGGCGACGTCTTCGCGGCGCAGCACCAGCGTGTTGAAGACGTCCGCGCGCGTGGCGGAGAGGGCGCCCCCGAAGGCCGCCACGAAGGGGCTCGTGAGCTCCAGCAGGAGGGGCCGCGTGCGCCGCGCCCCGTCGCTCCACGGGGGCACCGCCACGCTGTCGCGTAGCTGCACCCACACCGGCAGCAGCGTCGGGCCGAAGGAACTCCACAGGGCCGGCGGCGTGCCCCCGGAGCCCACCACCTCGCCGCCGCGCAGGGCCTCGACCACGATGCGCGAGCGCAGGTCGGGACGCGCCAGCTCGACCTGCAGCGAGAAGCTCCCCGTCGGGCTCACGGCCACGGTCTGCGCCTGGGTGGTCTGGTCTTCGATGCGCAGCCGGGCCTGCGTCGCCGCCGCGTCGCCCGCCCAGGGGTCTCCCCCGTCGGGCGTAAACACCCGGATCGCCATGCTCTGCTCGGACGTGCAGGCCACCGTCACCAGGGCCCACGCCGCGGGCCACCAACGCGCTCTCGTCACGCGCGCAGACAACAACACAACGCCCGCGACGTCCACCCTGGACCTGTCGCAGACTACGCCCCACCGTGACCGACGCCCGCCCCGACCCCGCGACGTGGCTGCGCGCCGCCCGCACGCCCCGCGCCGCGGCCGCGCGCATCGACGACACCACCTGGTCGCTCGCCCTGACCGACACCCTGCTCAGCGTCCCCTTCGACCGCCCCGCCGGGGCCCTCGACGCCCTCGGCGACGCCCTCGACGCGCTCCACGCGACCCTTCCCCCCATGGGCGATCCCGGGACGCCCGTCGCGCTCGTCTGGGCCACCTACGACGCCGCGTGGCACGCCGCGTCGCCGCGCCCGGTCGTCGACGGGCGACCCCCGGGCGACCGGTGCCCGTCGGTGTTCCTGTCGCGCGTCGAGGTCACCGCGGTAGAACCCACCGACACACCGTGGCCCGCCGGCGAGGCGCCCCTCGCGCCCTTCACCAGCGCCACCGGGCAGGGGGCGCACGCCGCCATGGTCGACGCCGTGCGCGCGCTCATCCGCGACGGCGAGGTGTACCTGGTCAACGTCGCGCGGATGACGCACCGCCCGGCGATGTCCCCCGAGGCCGTCGCGCTGCGGGTGCACCGCGCCGACGCCCCGCGCGCCATGATCGCCCACACCGACGACGCCCTCGTGGCGGCCATGTCCATGGAGCTCGCCCTCTCCTGGGACCGCCGCGCCGGCGTCGCGATCTCGCGCCCCATCAAGGGGACGCGGCCGCGCCGCGACGACCCCGCGGAGGACGCCCGCGAGGCCGGGGCCCTGCGCGCCGACGAGAAGGAGCGCGCCGAGAACGCCATGGCCGTCGACGTGCACCGCAACGACCTCGGGCGCGTGGCCGTCACCGGCGGGGTCACCGTCCCGGTGCTGTGCGGGGTGGAGTCCCACCGCTACGTGCACCACCTCGTGTCGACGGTGCGCGCCGCGGTCGACCCGGGGCTCTCCGCGCGGGCGATGCTCTCCGCCCTGCTGCCCGTAGGGTCGGTCACCGGCGCGCCCAAGCTGGCCGCCATGGAGGCCATCGCCGCGCTCGAGGTCGAGCGCCGCGGGCTTTACACGGGTGTGTATGGTCTGGTCTTCGCGGACGGGCGGGTGGAGCTGACGGTGGCCATCCGCACGCTGGTGACGGACGCCGCCGGCGCCCACTACGGGGTGGGCGGCGGCATCGTGTGGGACAGCGATCCGGGGAGGGAGTGGGACGAGCTGCGGTGGAAGCAGCGCGGGGTCGAGTGACCCTGCGGCTACGTCACGGCGTGAAGGTGCGGCAGAGGTCGGGGTTGCCGACGCCCGGGATGTTCGCCGGGAGGGCGACGGGCATGGTGTCGTCGTCGATGGAGAGCAGGAAGGCCACGAGCTGACGGACGTCGCGGGCGCGGTTGGTGTCCGTGGAGTCGAGGAAGTTCGCCGCCATCGCCTGGTGGTGCGAGCGGAACACGTTGTCGAGCATCTCCTCCAGCGTGCGGGCGTTGCCGCCGTGGAAGAAGGGCGCGCCCGAGCCCATGCCGACGAGGGCCGGGGGGTTGAAGCCCGTCACGCCCATCGCCGCCGCGGTGCCGTTGGCGCGCACCTCGAAGACGGGAACGCCCGCGGGCACCACCGCGGTCGGGGCCATGGTGGTGCCGCCGATGGTGCCCACCGAGCGGAGGATGCAGCTGATCTGGTCGCCGCCGCCGGCGCCCTGGGCCATGATGGTCGCGGTCAGGATGCGGAAGGGGGCCGTGCCCGGGATGGCGCCGACGCCGTTGGCCGAGGGCTGGTTGAGGGCCGCGAAGGCCGTCGGGAAGCCCGTGTACGTGGTGGTCCGCAGGGTGCCCGTGACCGGGTTGTTGCGGGCCTCGTTGGGCTCATAGAAGCGCCGCGCGATGGTCCAGAGGTTGGAGCCCGCGGGCGAGCCGTGGCAGCCGGCGCAGTTGTTGGTGAAGAGCGTGCGCCCCGCGGTGACGTCGTCGGCGACGAGGGTGCTCGGCGCGCGCGGCGGGCGGATGGTGCGGACGTAGAGGTCGATCTGCTCCCAGTCCTCGAGGGTCGAGCGCACCGGCGCCGTGCCGGGCGTGCCCGCCGTGATGGAGCGGGTCGAGCCGCTCAGGCCCGCCTGCGGGGTCGCGGTGGCGACCTGCGGGGCGGTGACGGCGCTGCCGTCGTTGATGATCCGGTCGGCGTTGCTGACGACGGGCGGGGTGGCGCCGTCGTTGTTGCGGTGCACGAGCGCGCCGACGCCGCCGGAGGCGCCGCGGGTGTTGCCCTCGAAGTCGTGCACCTCGTCGAAGATGCCGGTCCAGTTGAGGATGCGCTGGTGGTCGCCGCTGCGGTCGAAGGTGCCGTCGAGCGAGGTGGTCTGGCGCGGCCCGGCGGCGAAGCTCCAGGTCACGTTGTCGGTGAGCCCGTCGGGGTGGCAGCCCTCGCAGGAGCCCCAGCCCTGGCCGTTGCGCGACCAGCGCCCGAGGCCCGTCACGAAGAAGCGACGGCCGACGTTGTCGTTGGTGGCGCGCCCGGCCGCGGGGGGGTCGGCCGACGCGACGACGGCCGCGGAGACCTGCGTCCCGAGGTCGATGAGGGAGAGGTTGCGGGTGTTCTCGTTGAGGGCCACGGCGCGGCCCGCGGTGGTGTTGGCCACGGCGATGCCGATGGGCAGGCGGCCGGGGCCCGCCGGGGCGGCGGCGCCGCCGAGGTCGATGAAGTGCTGCGAGGGGCTGTTGCCGACGCCGGCGAGGGAGCCGTCGGCGGCGAACTGCACGCGGAAGATCGCGTCGGAGCCATACGACGACACGTACGCCACGCTGCTCGTCGGCAGGAACGCGATGTCGTTGGGGATGAGCGGGAAGCGCCGCGCCGCGGTGTCGGGCACCGCCGTGGCGGTCGCCTCGTAGCGGTCCTGGAACTGCCGGGTGAGCAGCACGTGGTTGGCCGCCTCGGGCTGCTGCGTGGTGGTGTTGACCACCATGATGGCGGCGAAGAGGTTCTCTTGCGCGGCGACCGGTCCGCGGGGCGACTCGCACACCGAGGTCACGAAGAGCCGCGGGCCCTTGAGGGCGGCGGCGTAGAGCTGCGTGGGGAAGCAGCCCGAGGTGCCGAAGCCCGTCGCGGTGAAGCGCGGGAGGGTGATGGTGTTCACCGTCGGGGTGCCGACGCTGAAGTGGTAGACGAGGCCGCGGTGGTCGATGTCCGTGCGGCTGATGTCCGACGGGAGCCCGGTGACCCCCGCCTGCACGCGCTGCGCGAAGAACTCCGTGACGTACACGGTCTCGTCGCTCTCGTCGGTGTCGTTGTCGTTGGTGATGACGATGGCGCGCGGGTGCGCGAGGCCCGGCCGGGTGGTGGTGCCGGTGACCGTCGGGCCCAGCGAGCCGGCGCCGCCCAGGGCGGGGTTGAGGTTGATGGTGCGCGCGATGGTCATCGTGGCGCCGGTGACGTTGACGTCGGAGACGGTGCCGTCGGCCCAGTTGGCGACGTAGACGTGGCCGCCCATCGGCGAGATCGCGAGGCCGGTGGGCTCGGAGCCCACATTGATGCGGGCGGTGATGGTGGGCACCGAGCGCAGGCTGCTCACGCGGACGAGCTCCTGCGTGCGGCGGAGGATGACGTAAGCCGTGTTGTCATCGTTGCCGATGACCGCGGCCCAGGGCTCGGCCTCGGTGGCGGCGGCGGGGATCACCGCGGTGCGGGTCGCGGCGGGCGTCGCGCCGCCGAGGGTGTTGGAGAAGATCGAGATGGTGTTGGCCGTGCGGTTGGTCGCGACGGTGATCGCGTCGTCGCGGGTGAGCACCACCGCCGAGCCGTTGGTCGCCGTGGTGCGCGCCGTGGCGGGCACCCCGCTGTCGACGGGGCCGGTGTCCGCGGGGCCGGTGTCCGCGGGGCCGGTGTCCGCGGGGCCGGTGTCCGCGGGGCCGGTGTCCATCATCCCGCTGTCGATCGGCCCGCTGTCGACGGCGCCCGTGTCGACGGCGCCCGTGTCGACGGCGCCCGTGTCGACGCGTCCCGTGTCGCCGGCGCCCGTGTCGGTGCCGCTGTCAACGCCGCCGCTGTCCACCGGGGGCACAGGGTCATCGCCGCAGCCCAGCACCCCGAGCGACACACCGACCACCAGTCCGCCAAGCCATTTTTGTTTCGCCATCTGAGATCCTCCACGTGACTCCTCGCAGGGCGCATCGACCGACCGACCGACCGACCGACCGGGACGCGGCGGCCCCTACGACCGCCACCACCCGGCGCTGCCCCTGAGGCATTGACTCCGCGACGCTACATGGGCGCCCGTCCCCGGACAACGGTTCTGACGAGGGGCTCCCTGCGCGCGGACAGGTACGCGGGGTGCCGACGGACGTGAGCGCGCGTCGGGGCGGCGCTTGCGTCGAGGGCGACCGGGACGCTATGTGCGCGCCCCAACGCCATGATCCGACTTGATTCAGTGACCCGTCAGCACGGCCGCCAGATCCTCTTCATCGACGCCTCGATGAGCGTCTTCCGCGGCGAGCGGGTGGGCCTGGTGGGGCCCAACGGGTCGGGCAAGAGCTCGATCTTCCGGCTCATCGTCGGGGAAGACCAGCCCGACGCGGGCAACGTGGTCGTCGACAAGGGCGTGACCATCGGGTACTTCAGCCAGACCGTCGGGGAGATGAGCGGCCGCACGGTGGTCGAGGAGACCATGGCGGGCGCCGGGGAGGTGGCCGACATCGCCCACGAGCTGCACCTCCTGGAGACGGCCCTCGGCGACCCCGATCGGGCCGACGAGATGGACGCCCTCATCGAGCGCTTCGGCGAGGTGCAGTCGCGCTTCGACGAGCTCGACGGCTACGCGCTCGAGGCCCGGGCGCGGGAGATCCTCGCGGGCTTGAGCTTCGCGCCGGAGACCCTCGACGACGACGTGGGCAAGCTCTCGGGCGGCTGGAAGATGCGCGTGGCGCTCGCCCGCATCCTGCTGATGCGCCCCGACGCGCTGCTGCTCGACGAGCCCACCAACCACCTGGACATCGAGTCCATCGTCTGGCTGGAGGGCTTCCTCCGCAACTTCGAGGGCGGCCTCATCATGACCTCGCACGACCGCGAGTTCATGAACCGCCTGGTCAACAAGATCGTCGACATCGACGGCGGCGAGATCACCAGCTACACGGGCGACTACACCTTCTACATGCAGCAGCGGGCCCTCGCCGAGGCGCACCACGAGGCCCACTACGCCCGGCAGCAGGCGATGCTGGCCAAGGAGCAGGCCTTCATCGACCGCTTCAAGGCCCGCGCGAGCCACGCCGCGCAGGTGCAGTCCCGGGTGAAGAAGCTGGAGAAGATCGACAAGGTCGAGGCCCCGCGGCGCCGGCGCGTGGTGGAGTTCGAGTTCCCGAAGCCGCCGCGCTCGGGCGACGACGTGGCGAAGCTCACCGGGGTCGCCAAGGGCTGGGGCAGGCGCAAGATCTACGACGGCCTCGACCTGCTCATCCGCCGCAAGGAGCGCTGGTGCGTGATGGGCGTCAACGGCGCCGGCAAGAGCACGCTGCTGAAGCTGGTGGCGCGCGAGTCGCAGCCCGACGTGGGCTCGGTCACCATCGGGGCCAGCGTGAAGCTCGGGTACTTCTCGCAGCACGCGATGGACATCCTCGACCCCGGGCGCACCGTGCAGGAGGCCCTGGAGGCGGCGTACCCGAAGGCCTCCATCGCCTCGCTGCGAACCCTCCTCGGGTGCTTCGGCTTCTCGGGCGACGACGTGGAGAAGCGCTGCAAGGTGCTCTCCGGCGGCGAGCAGGCGCGGCTGGTGCTCGCGCGGATGATGTTCGACCCGCCCAACTTCCTGGTGCTCGACGAGCCGACCAACCACCTCGACCTCGACACCAAGGCGATGCTCACCCGGGTGCTGACGGAGTTCGAGGGCACGATGCTCTTCGTCTCGCACGACCGGCACTTCCTCGGGGCGATCTCCAACCGGGTGCTGGAGGTGACCGCCGAGGGCGTGCGCCTCTACGGCGGCGGCTACACGGAGTACGTCGCCGAGTCGGGGCACATCGCCCCGGGGGTGGGCTGATCGCCGGGGGTTGTGGTACTCCGCCGCGCCCGCACCCCACCAACCGGCCGGCGAGGCCGCTCGGGTGCTTACAGGAAGGTGTAAAACGATGCGACGATGGATCCTCTGCTCGATGCTGGCGCTCGGCGCCTGCAAGCCCAAGGCGCCGACCGCGCCCGCACCGGCGGCCAACGCGCCGCTCGCGACCGATGACGAGCGCACCCTGTACGCGCTCGGCCTGGTGTTGGGTCAGCGCATGGACGACTTCAGCCGGTCCCC
>CAIOSS010000201.1 GCA_903860995.1 uncultured delta proteobacterium
ATATGCGAAGTTCCCCTTGGTTCGCGCCGTCGAGAGCACCCGCTCACCGCGCTGGAGGAGCTCGCTGGCATCACCACGGACAGTTTCAAGGTGCCTCCGGGGACGTGGCCGGCCCGACGAGGGGGCGGGCGACGCAGAGCAGGTTCTTGCCGATGGGGGGAGCGTGGCGTCGCTCGACGCGGGACATGATCGGCACCACCACGCGGTCGTACAGCGGGCCGAGCGGGCCGTCGAACGAGCGCGCCCGCGCGACGCGCCCGACGAGCCACCAGGGCACCACGCCCGCGACGTCGAACCACTCCAGGCGCTCGATGGCGTAGCCCGCGGCGCGCACCGTCGCCCCGAGGCCCGCGCGGGTGTACCGCCGCCGGTGGCCCACCAGCGCGTCGAGGGAGCCGTAGAGCGCGGGCAGCGCGGGCACGAGCAGCAGCAGCGCGCCGTCGCGGCGCAGCAGCGGGCGCAGGCGCGCGAGCTCGCCCACGTCGTCGTCGAGGTGCTCGAGCACGTTGACGAGCGTGACCACCTCGAAGCTGCCCGACGCGAGCGCGCCGCCGGGTGCGCCGAGCGGGCCCGCGAGCGCCTCGGCGACGCCGCCGCCGACGATGGTCACCCGCGGGTGCGCGCCGAAGCGCTCGACGAGCCGCGCGCGGGGTGCGCTCGCGGGCTCGAGCAGCACCGCCTCGTCGACGCGGTCGACCCACGCGGCGGCGTAGTTGCCCGTGCCCGCGCCGACCTCGAGCACGCGCCCGCGGAGGTCGCCGCCGAAGGCGTCGCGAATCCACGCGAGGTAGTTCTCGAGGCTCTGCAGCGACTCGAGGCTGCTGGCGTCGTACTCCGCCGGGCCGGTGGTGGGGTGCATAGCGGGGCGCGCTCGTCGGATCGGGTGCGCCGACCGTATCACGGCGGGCGGGTGCGTCCGCGGGGTTGACCGCGGCGGACGGAAATACCGCCGTCCGTTGAAGGGAATGACGCGAGGCCTCCGCACGAACCGGTGTCGCGGAGGTCGTCTCTTCTGCACGGGGTGCGCTGTGCGTCATTCATGGGTTCGGATGTGCCGTGATTCGTCGGATTTGACTGGTGGCATGTCGAGTGCTCGGGCGGCAGCGGCTCCAGTCGGCAAAAGGAGATGAGTCATGTCCATTGAACACAACGGTCGTTTGATTCCCCAACTCGACATTGATTTGAAGTGGCGTGGGCGGAGGCGCGCGGCGCGAGAGTGGCTGGTGCCGGGTCTGTGCGCCGCCCTGGCGGGCTGCGGGTCGCTCGCCGACGGCGACGAGCAGGCCGTGTCGTCGGTGATCTCCTCCGGCGAACGGCCGGAAGGGCTGCCCGCCCGACTGCGCTGGGAGACCGTGGTCAACAACGCCACGCTGATTCCGAACGCCGGCACGAAGACCTTCAGCTCGTACAACCAGCCGTCGGTCAACGCCTCCGGGTTCGTGGTGTTTCGGGCCCGCAGCACGGGCTCCGAAGCGGGCGGGGGCGGCGAGGACGTGGCGGCGGTGGCCGCGGCCGCGGCCGCGGGCAGCGGTCCGGTGCGCGGGATCTTCACCCGCGACATGGCCCAGCGACTGACGCCGGGGCCCGTCTCGACGGTCGCGGTGAACGGGAGCACGGTGCCGTCGCCGAACAACCTCGGCGCGACGTTCAACGAGTTTCCGTCCATTCCGCGCATCGATCGCCTGTCGCGAACCATCGCCACGCGCGGGCAATCCACTCCGGCGTGGGAGTACGTGACGGGCCCGGACCTCACCACCCGGGTCGGCACCTCGGGGATCTACGCCACTCCGGGCGGCACCCTGCAGACCGGCGCGAACCTCCTCGGCGCCGTCCGTGACTTCCCGACTGGGAACCTCGCCTTCGCGCATCTTCAGGTGCCCGGGGCCGCAGCGGGCACGCGCTTCGACCAGTTTCCCGGGGCGCCCGCGGTGGCCGGGCCCTCGACCGTGGCCTTCAAGGGCAACTGGACCGACCTGACGAACCCCGCCGCGCCGGTCGGTCGAACCGGCGTCTATTTCCGCAACCTCGCCGACCCGACGAACCCCGTCCAGCGGGTCGCCGACAGCCAGACGCTGATTCCCGGGACCAGCGTCCCGTTCGGCTCGACGGCCCCTCCGAGCGCGGAGGGCCAGTACATGGTGTTCGTCGGACTCGACAACGAAGAGAGCCCCACCCGCGGAGGCGTCTATCGCGCGCGGATGAGCCGCAGCCCGACGCTGCAGACGCTCGCGGCGATCGGTGGATTCGTGCCCGACTATCGCGGCCGGGCCACGAGCTCGCGGTTCACGCGGTTCGGCGAGGGCCTCTCCTTCGACGGGCGATACGTCGCCTTCTGGGGCGCCTGGGGCACGCAGACCAGGGCCATCGCGCTGCACTGTCCCATGGACGGAAACGCCGCCGTTCTGGCGTATTGCGTGGAGCACAGCGCCGATGGAATGGGGAACTATTCCGAGAGCGTTCCGGTGAATCAGGGCTTCTTCGTGCATGACACCGTGAGCGGCAAGACCCGACTGGCCGTGCGCTCCGGTGCCGACTTCCAGGACATGCTGTTCTGGAACTTCTCGGGGCGGCCGCCCGGCACCGGCGGCGGCGACGGGGAAGACAGCCTCGAGCCTCCGCGCTGGCGCTCCAACGCCTTCGCCGCCCTCAACGGCGTCTCGGACTCCCTCTACCGTCTCGCGTTCAAGGCTCTCCGTCCCGATGCGAGCACGGGCCTGTTCATGATCGCGGGGCCGGAGACCCGGGCGGGCGAGTACCTCGTCATCGCCGACACCCGCACCGCCGCCTCGGTGCTCGACGCCACCGCGCCTCCGGCCGACGCCGCGGGCACCCCGCTCACGGTCACCTCCCTCGGGCTGGAGCGCGACGCCTTCCGCGGCATCCGGCAGGAAGACGGCTGGAGCTTCCTCGCCATCAACGCGAGCATGGCGAACGCCGACGGCACCGTGACGTGGGCGGGCATCTATCTCACGCGAATCCGCAACGACGACTGAACGAGCCTCTCCTTCGGGTGGGGGGCTCTCGTCGTCTCGAGTCGACGCCTGCGCCCCGCCCGTCGGCCCTCCCCTTACTCGACGCGGCCGATCACGAGCACCCAGGTCTGCTCGGCGGCCATCGGGAAGCCCTGAAACGCTGGGTTGTCGCGCACCATGTCCGCCAGGTACGCGCGGTAGCCGCTCGACACCACCGGCGCGAGGCGCGCGGCCGTGAGCGCCTGCTGCACCGTCGCCACGTACGGCGGCGCCACGTCGTCGGCCGCGAAGACGGGGTATAGGTAAGCCAACGCGGCACCCTCGCTGGCACGGATCCGCTCCAGTTACCGGAACGCCTAATATGCGAAGTTCCCCTTGGTTCGCGCCGTCGAGAGCACCCGCTCACCGCGCTGGAGGAGCTCGCTG
>CAIOSS010000202.1 GCA_903860995.1 uncultured delta proteobacterium
GCCGCCGCCGCCGCCGCCGCCCGGACCGCGCTCACGCCCGCGCTCGCGGTCGCGCTCGCGGGGCGACATGTCCATGTCGCGGTTGCCGCGGTGCTCGTTGGGGGTGTCGCGGCGCTTCTGCACGCCCTCGATGCACGCGTCCGCGATGCGGGCGGTGACGAGCTTGATCGAGCGGATGGCGTCGTCGTTGCCCGGGATGGGGAAGTTGATCTGGTCGGGGTCGCAGTTGGTGTCCGTGATGGCCACCAGCGGGATGCCGAGCTTCTTGGCTTCCTTCACCGCGATGTCTTCCAGCGCCGGGTCGATGAGGAACACCGCCGAGGGAAGGCCGTTCATGTTCTTGATGCCGCCGATGTACTCCTCGAGGCGGATGCGCTCCTTCTCGAGCATGAGCGTCTCCTTCTTGGGGAGGTTCTCGTAGGTGCCGTCTTCCTTCATCTTCTCGATGTCGCGCAGGCGGGCGATGCCCGTGCGGATCGTGCGGAAGTTGGTGAGGGTGCCGCCGAGCCAGCGGTTGGTGACGAAGTGCATCCCGGCGCGGGCGGCCTCTTCCTGGACGATCTCCTGCGCCTGGCGCTTGGTGCCGACGAAGAGCACGTGGCCGCCCTTGCCGACGACGTCGCTGATGAAGTTGTAGGCGCGCGTGAAGAGCCGCGTCGTCTGGTCGAGGTCGATGATGTGGATGCCGTTGCGGGCGCCGTAGATGTACTGGCGCATCTTCGGGTTCCAGCGCTTGGTCTGGTGGCCGAAGTGCACGCCGGCTTCGAGCAGCGCGCGAACGGGGAGGGGGGCTTCGCCCGGGGCGGGCATCGTGACTTCCATCGTCATGGTCGGAGACTCCTCAAGGCATTCGGGTTGGTGCCTCCCTGCCCGACCGCCGTGCGAGACCCGGAATCTCCGGGCACCCATTCGCGCGCCGTCGTGGAGCGCACCACCCTCGGAAGGATAAGGGTCGCGCCACGGAGTCGGGAGGTGTGGATTCTCGCGGTGTGGGCAACAGCGCCCGCCACGCGAGGGCGCGGTTGATACCACCGCCCCGGCACGCCATCAAGTGCCCTGGTCCACCGGGCGCTCTCCTGGATCGGGGCCCGATCGCCCGGTCGGAGGGTCGGCCCGCGGCGTGCAAAGGGTCCCCTCCCAAGACGCGAGCCGATCGCTCGTCGAAGAAGGGATCCGCACCGCCATGACACACGACAACGACCAGGCACTCGAGAGGTACATCGCGTGCGTAAAAGACCTGCCCACCCTTTCGCGTGAGGCCGAGCACGAGCTGGCGGTCAAGGTGCGCGACCACGACGACCCCAAGGCCGCCGAGGCCCTGGTCTGCGCGAACCTCCGCTACGTGGTGGCGATCGCGATCTCGTATCGCCGCTACGACGTCCGGCTGGCCGACCTCATCGCCGAGGGCAGCGTCGGGCTGCTCACGGCCGTGAAGAAGTTCGACCCCGAGAAGGGCACGCGCTTCGTGACCTACGCGGCGTTCTGGATCCGCGCGTACATCCTCAACGCCGTGATCCGGGCCTGGTCCCTGGTGGGCTCCGGCAGCGGCCCGCTGCGCTCGAAGATGTTCTTCCGACTGCGCCGCGAGCGGGCGCGGATGGCCTCGATGAGCTCCGGCGAGGACGAGGCCCTCGACACCCTGGCGTCGCAGATGCACACGACCCGCGAGCGGGTCCAGGAGATGCTCCAGCGCCTCGACGTGCGCGACGTCTCCCTCGACGCCCCGCTGCACGACGACGGCAAGACCACGGGTCTCGAGCTGCTCGAAGACCACAGCACCCCGCAGGACGAGGTGTACGACGCGCGGGTTCGCGCCAGCCTGGTCGACGGCCGGGTGCGCGCCGCGGTGGGCACCCTCGACGCCCGCGAGCGCTTCATCGTCGAGCAGCGGATGATGGCCGACGAGGAGCTGTCCCTGGCCGAGCTCGGCCGCCGCCTCGGGGTCTCCCGCGAGCGCACCCGCCAGCTCGAGGCGCGCGCCCGCAAGAAGCTCCAGCGCACCCTCGCCGACCTCCAGCCCGCGCTCGCGAGCTGAGAGCCCTCCCGACCTCACCCTGCGCTGCCGCGCGCCCCTCTCCATGAATGGAGAGGGGCTCCGCAAACGGCTGCGTTTCAAGACGAATTGTCAGGTGATCGCAGCCCCTCTCGATTCATGGAGAGGGGCATCGCGGCAGCGCCGGGTGAGGTCTTACCCCTCCACCAGCGAGCAGCGCGTGAGCGTGCCCTCCACGGTCTTGTCGTGGATCGTCGCGTAGAGCGCGCCGTCGGTGCGCAGCAGCGCCAGCTTCGTGTGCCGGTCGACCTTCGCCTCCAGGGCGTCGAGGAAGCTCGCCTCCACCCGCCAGACGGCGATGTCGTCGACGCGGTGGATGGGGCGCGAGCCGGCCTCGCGGCGCAGCAGGAGCAGGTCGACGTGGGTGTACAGCGCCACCCGCGGGGCGGCCTTGGAGGCCTTGTGCAGGCGCTCGGCGGAGGGGGCGCCGATGTCGATCCAGACGCGCAGCAGGCCGGTGAGGTCGCGCACGGCGATGGGGGGCTCGTCGTCGGAGGAGAGGCCGCCCTTGCTGAACGCGATGCCCTCTTCGTACTCCAGGCAGTACGCCAGGGTGCGGGTGAGCATGTAGCGCATCGACTCGGAGGGGTGGCGGGCGACCCGCAGGTCGAGGGTCTCGTAGACGCTACGGTCGACGTCCGAGAGCTCGACCTGGAAATGGAACATCGTCGCCGTCTGGGCCATCGGTGGGCGCTTGTAGGCCGTAGGGGGCTTCCGGGTCTAGCGCCGGGGTAGCAGAAGGAGGTGGTCGACCCTCGCCCGGGAGGCTGGGGTGTCAAACAAGATCACCACAGGGTGTGCGCCAGCGCTCAGGTGTCCGACCCCGAGGCGCACCTCTTCCCACCCCGGCGAGAGGGTCCAGCGGGCCACCTCGCGACCGTCGATTCGCAGGGCGGCCCCCACCGCCTCGCCCCCTCCCTCCCGGCGCGCCCGGAGCACCACCATCGCCTCGCCCGACCATCGGGTGTGGAGCGTCATGGCGGCCGAGGGACCCGCGGTGACGCAGCCATGCGAGCGCAGCAGGCGCCAGCCGAGGGTGTCTTCGTGCGCGTCGCAGCGCGCCCAGGTGAGCCCGTCGGCGCTCCCCCCCCGGGCGTCCCAGCCGGCGACCTCGCGGCCCACCACGCCCAGCGCGCCGAGGGCCTCGGCGGCGTAGCGCTCGGCGCGGTCGAGGCCGATGGCGTCGAGCAGCCACGGCGTCGCGCGGCGGTCGCCGAGCATCCCGAGGGCGGCGACGGCGTTGGCGCGCACGTCGTCCGTCGGGTCCGTGCGCCATACCTCGTGGAGTAATCCGAGGGCGCGCGGGTCGCCGGTGGCGCCCAGGGCGAGCACGGCGCGGTAGCGGACGTGGTCGTCGGGCATGCGCGCCACGAGGGCCTCGAACGCGGCGCCGTCGCCGCGCAGGGCGCCGAGCGCGCGGACGGCGTCGAGGGTGACGGCCTCGTCGTCGCTCCAGAGGGCCTCGACGAGGGCCTCGGTGGCGCGGGCGTCGCCGAGCGCGAGGGCGGCCCGCCAGCGGCGCTCGGGGGGGTCGCTCGCGAGCAGGTCGAC
>CAIOSS010000203.1 GCA_903860995.1 uncultured delta proteobacterium
GCCGAGCTGGCCGCCCTGCGCGTCGCCATCGAAGACGCCACGCCCGCGCTGCGCCTCGGCGACGAGGCGGCGGCGATGCTGCGCCGGCTGGGCATCGAGGGCACCGCCGCGGCCGGGGTGTCGCGCTGGCTCAAGGGGCCCGATGACGGACTGGCGCTGTCCGAGCGCATGCGCGACGCGCTCTCCGAGGTGGTGAAGGTGTCGGCCTGGCCGCTGGCCACCGAGGGGAGGGCGGTCATCGCGCTGACGGGCCCGACGGGCGTCGGCAAGACCACCACCATCGCCAAGCTCGCTGCGCACGCGATCCTCGACCGGCGCTCGGTGACCCTCATCACCTGCGACGGCTTCCGGGTGGGGGCGGTCGAGCAGCTCCAGCGCTACGCCTCGCTGCTCGACGCGGAGTTCGCCTCGGCGACCTCGCCCGACGAGCTGGCGCGCTGCCTCGACGAGGCCACCACCGACCTGGTCTTCGTGGACACCGCGGGCCGCCAACCGCAGGCCGACGCGGCCGAGTCGCTGCTCGCCGCGAAGTCCTTTGGCGACCGGGCCTTCGCCCGCCACGTGCTGCTCTGCCTCCCCGCTGCTCTCCGTGCCCAGGACGCCGCGGCGGTGGTGAAGACCTTCTCGGCGCTCGACCCGACGGCCCTGGTGGTCACCAAGCTCGACGAGACCACCGCCCCGTCGGGGCTGCTGCACGGCTCGACGGCCTCCGGGCTGCCGGTGTCGGTGCTCTGCGCGGGGCAGGAGGTGCCCGAGCACATCGCGCAGGCGACCCTCGCGGCCATTCTCGACCAGCTCGTGCCGCGGGCCGGGTCCCGGGGATCGGCGCCGTGAACGTCCCCGCGCTGGGCGTGGTGGAGGGCGACGCGCGCCGCTCGCTCGACAAGCAGCAGTACGAGCGCTTCCTGCCCATCGTGCGGCGCATCGCGATGCGGGCCGCGCGGCGGGTGCCGCGGCACATCGCGGTGGCAGACCTGGTGAGCTGCGGCTGGCTGGGGCTCATGGAGGCCTACCACCGCGCGGGCCCCGACATGGTCGCCGAGGAGTTCGAGGCCTACGCGTCGTACCGCATCCGCGGCGCGATGCTCGACTACCTCCGCAGCCTCGACACGACCTCCAAGCACATGCGCCGGGCGTCGCGCGACCTCGCGCGCACCATCAAGACCCTGGGCCAGGCGCTCGGGCGGGCGCCCAGCGACGCCGAGATCGCCCGCTCGCTCGGCATGACCGAGGCGACCTACGGCGAGCATCTCACGCGCATCGCCGACGCCGGCATGACCCGCCTCGAGCTCTTCGACTTCGACCACGACAAGGTCGACGCCGGGGTCGAGCCGGCGGACGAGGCGCTCGGGCAGCGCGAGCTCGCCGATGCCCTCGCGGAGGCCGTCACCACGCTGCCGGTGCGGCTCCAGACGGTGCTCGCGCTCTACTACCAGGAGGAGTGCACGCTCCGGGAGATCGGCGCCGTGCTCAACCTCAGCGAGTCCATGGTCTCTCGGCTCCACACCGAGGCGGTGCACCGCCTCCGCGCAGCGATCGGAAGGGAATGAACCTATGAGCGACGGGATCTACGCGGCCCTGAGCGGCGCCCTCGGGCAGTCGACGATGCTGGAGTCGACGGCCAACAACCTGGCCAACGCCTCGACCGACGGCTACCGCCGGGTGCAGCCGGTGTTTCAGCAGGCGCTCTCCGCGGCGGGCGGCGCCGACTCGCGCCGCACCCCGGGCGTGACCGTGGCGCGGCTGGAGATCGACCAGAGCGCCGGGGCGCTGCGGCCCACCGGGCGCGCGCTCGACGCCGCGCTGCCCGACGACACCTGGCTGGCGGTGTCGACCCCGCGGGGCGAGCGCTACACCCGCGCGGCGTCGCTCATGATCGACCCGACGGGCGCCGTGCGCAACGCGCAGGGCCACGCCGTGATGGGCGAGAACGGCCGGCCGATGATGCTGCCCGCAGGCGCCCTCGACGTGTCGCTCACGGCGTCGGGCGAGCTGCGTACGCCCAGCGCGCAGGAGCCCGTCGGGCGGCTGCGGCTGGTGCGCTTCGCCCAGCCCGGGCGGCTGGTGCAGGAGGGCGCGACGCTGGTCGCCGCGGGCGGAGCGCAGCCCACGCTGGCGGTCAACCCCTCCCTCGCGATCGGCTCGCTCGAGGGCTCCAACGCGACGACGGTCACGTCGATGACCGAGATGGTGACGGCGACGCGCACCTTCGAGGCCTTCCAGCGCGTGATCGACGCCTTCCGCGAGGCCGACCGGCGGGTGGTCTCGTCGGTGCCGGGCACGCCGGGCTGATCGGGGCCGCGAGCGGAGTCCCGACGACCATGCGCATCGACGCCATCGCAGCGCCCGCCCCGCAGGAGGTCGAGCTCACGCGCACGGTCACGTCGCGCGACGCGCTGCGCGAGGCCCTCGGCCGATCGTTCGAGCAGGTGATGGGCGAGGCCCCGACGCCCGCCGCGCTCGACATCCTGAGCGCGCAGGCCAGCCTCGAGACCGGCCGCGGCCGGAGCATGTACAACTTCAACTTCGGGGGCATCAAGGGCACGAGCCCGGGCGGGCTCACCACCGTCGCGCGCACCCACGAGTGGGAGGGCGGCGCGCGCTACGAGACGCACGCGCACTTCCGCGCCTACGGCTCGCTCGACGAGGGCGCGCAGGACTTCCTGTCGCTGCTGCGCCGGCGCTACGGCGACGCGGTCGCGGCGGCGACCCGGGGCGACGTCGACGGCTACGCGCACGCCCTCAAGGAGCACGGGTATTTCTCCGGCCCCGAGGCGCGCTACGCCAACGACCTGCGCGGGCTGCTGGGCCTCCCCCGCGGCCCCGAGGCGCCCTCGCGGGTGGGCGGCGCGACGGCCCTCGACGGGGCGGTGGGCGCGTCGGCGTTCTCGTCGTCGAGCGAGGTCACGCTGATGCTCGACGCGGTGTCGATGAGCGCGGCGCGCATCGCCGACCCGCGCTCCGATCGCGACTGACCCTCAACCCGCGGTCAGGCGCCGTGGCGCTTGCGGAGGAAGGCGGTCTGTCGCTCCTGGAATACCCGCGCGCCGGGCTCGTACGACTCGGTGGTGTAGGCGATGCCGACCTGCCAGGTGAGGTGGTCGACGACGGACAGGTTGACGACCCGGCCGGAGACCGCGGTCGGGTGATCGTCGGAGCTGACCATGAGGACGCAGGGCGAGTCGAGGTCGGGCGCCACCGGCAGTGCGAGCCGGCAGCCGCGGCGGGAGACGTTCACCATGTGCACGCCCCGGGTTAGCACCAGCTGCGCGCCCCCGACCAGCAGCTCGACGCGGTGGAGCGCCACGTCGACGGCGAGGCGGAAGAAGTCCCGCCGGTTGGTGGCCACGACCTCGCCCCGGAAGCGCACCAGCGCGAGGAGGGCAGTGCCATGGGTGGGGTCGACGCCCGCGCGGCAGGGCCGCGGGGTGAAGGCCACCGCGAGCCCGTGGACGGCGTAGAGCCCGCGCGCGTTGGCGACCTGGAGGTCGCAAGGGAAGGGCACCGGGGGCAGGGCGGCGGGGTCGGCGAGCACCTCGAGCTCGACCTCGTACGCGTTGGGCTTGAGGAGCTGTCGCCCCGCGTGCGCCACCGGGACGCCCTGGTGGGTGAGCGTCGCGCTGGAGCACCGTCCGTAGAGCAGGGTGATCTGCTCGTCGGAGAGGGCCCGGTGCGCGAGCGTCGATGCGCCGGTGCGCCAGCCCGCCGAGACGAAGACCGCCGTGAGGGAGGTCACGAGGGCCGCGGCGTCGAGGGCGCGGAGGTGGTAGGTGCGACGGGCGTCTTCGAGGTCGAGGCCGCGCTCCTCCGCCGGGCGCACCCGGGCGACGGAGCGCCCGCCGCGGGCCGCGAGCACCCGGGCCGCACCCCCGACCGGCGTGAAGACCACCCCCGACGCGTCGATGGTGAGCGCGCCCAGCAGCGCCTCGGCCCCGTCGTACCAGACGACCCGCGGCTGCCACCCGTCGCCGGTCGCGTCCGGGGGAGGGACCTCCAGCCAGCGGTCGATGAGCGCCGCGATGAAGGTGGCGGCGCCGGCGCCGTGGATGCTCCGCGCCACGGCCCCGCGCACCACGAGCTCACCCTCCGACCGGATCGAGCGCAGCGCGGAGAGATCTTCCCAGTAGCTGATCACGATCCCCACCGGCAGTCGCCCGGCGTAGCCGTAGCCGCACGCGCCGATGCCGTAGAGGCCGTTGCGGTCGTCGTCGCCGCCAGGCTCCTCCTCGAAGACCAGCGGGGCCAGGTGCAGGGCGCCCGGGCGCTCGTCGCGCAGGACGGTGAGCGCCACCCACACGCGCTGCGCCCCGACGCCGCGGAGCACGAACTCCTGCTCCCCCACGTGGAGCACGACGCGCCGATGGCCGTTCCGGCGGGAGACCGCGGTCACGTCTGCGACGGGGATCACCAGCGGCCCGCGACCGATGAGGCGCGCCTCGAGGCCCGGCTCGTAGGTGATCTCCCCGGCGGCCAGCGTGACGCGCCCCGAGGTCGTCAGCACGGCGTTGACCTCCAGCTCGGCGGGGCCGCCGACCGGGCCGAGGCCTGTTTCAAACGCGGGGCTGACGTACCGGGTCGACATCCTCGCGCCCCGAGCTGCCTGCGCTCACTCGGCGTCCGGGGCGTCCCCGGCTGCGTCGGACTCGACGTCCGTCGCAGCGTCCGTCGCGGCGTCCGGGGTCGCGTCCATGGTCGCGGGCCCGGCGGCGTCGGTCGTGGCGCCGGTGTCGGCCGGGCGGTCGTCCCCGGCGTCGCGCGCGCCCGCGTCGGCCGACGCCGCGGCGTCGACGGAGCCCGCGTCGCTCGGCGGGATGACACACCTCGTCGCGAGGCAGGAGAGGGGCGCGGCGCAGTCGCTGTGGCGCACGCAGCGCCCGGTCTCGCAGCCGGCGGCCAGCAGGGCGAGCAGGGCGAGGGCGGCCTGGCTAGAGATGGATCGCGACACCGAGGGCTCCGTTCACCGAGAAGACCGTCGACCGTGGGGGCAGGTCGTTGCCGATGAAGAACAGGTCCACGGCGAGGGCGCCGATGAGCGACGCCACGCTCCCGAGGCGAAACGCGACGGTGAGCGAAGCCTCCGGGCCCGCGAGCTGGAAGGGCGCGAAGAACACCACCGCCGCGAAGCCGGGTCGCAGCGTGAGCCGTCCGACGGTGCGCGAGAACTCAAAGCGCGGCACCACCCCGACGCTGGTGCGCCCGTCGACCTCGGCCCGCAGCGAGAACCCCGTCACCCACTGCGGCGTGGTGCTGTGCCAGGTACGCCAGGCGATGTCGATGAAGCCCGGCGTGCGGGTCGCGTACGAGCTGCCGCCGCCGCTGCTGCCGAGGGAGAGCCCGGAGCCCCCCGTGAGCGCGATGTCGTGTTGCTGCATCGGCTCGGGCTCGGACGGCTGCGCGGGCTGGGCGTGCGAGGCTCGCGGCACGAGCACCATCGCCATCGCGAAGAGCGCACCAACGGCAGAGGGGGTTGCGGGCGACAACACAGGGCTGGAGATGATTGGTGCGGCGCTTCGGCACCCATTGTCAAGAAAGTGGGCGACCGAGCGTGCTGAGACGGTTGCGCCCCGGCGAGCGTCGTGCGGACATCCCTGGCCGGAGAGGTGGGCGATGTTCTACGTGCACGGTGTCCAGGGGAGGC
>CAIOSS010000204.1 GCA_903860995.1 uncultured delta proteobacterium
CGGCGCCAAGGGCCTGGAGTTCCCCGTGGTGCTGGTCGACCTGCTGCACGCCGAGCTCAAGGTGCGGGTGCCGCGCGTCGACGTGCTCCGCCCCGCTGACCCGGCCGCGCTGCTGGGCCCCGACGCGCTCCGAAGCTTTACCGTCCGATGTATTCCTGAGACCGGGATGCCGCCGGTCGACGAGCTGCTCTGCGAGCGCCTGGGCGACCTCGAGGAGGAGCTGCGCGAGGCCCTCCGGCTCCTGTACGTCGGCGTCACCCGCGCGCGCGACCACCTGCTCGTCACCTGGCCCATCGCCGCCGCCAGCAGCACGCGCTACCTGCTCCGCGACGCCCTCGCGCCCGCGCTCCCCGACCTCCCCCTCGGCGACCCCGACGGCGCCCACTCGGCGTGGATCGACACCTCCGTCCGTGTCTTCACCGCGGGCGACCGGGCGCCTGCGGCCCGCGCCGACGAGGTGCCGCCCCTCGACCTCGCGGCCTGGCGCGCGCTGGTGGACGACCCGAGGGTCCCCGCGCCCCGGGCGCCGGACCGCACGCCCACGACGCCGCGGCTCGCGCGGGTCACCCCGACGGACCTCTGCAAGGTCGCCGACTGCCCCGAGGTGCTCACCCTCGGGCGGGTGCACCATGGGCTGCACCTCATGGCCCGCAGCGAGGGCGCCGAGGTGCTGCGGGTCGGCGTGCCCAACGCCTACGCCTCGCGCCTCGCCATCGAGCGCGACCACGTCGCCCCCTCCCGCGTCGGGCTCCTCGTGCACGCCGCGGTGAGCCGCGCGAGCCTCCTCGCGCCCAGCGCCTACGACGCCACCGACGAGCAGCTCGCCGACGCCGTGCTCACCCAGCACGACCAGCTCGAGCACCGCGCCGCGCTCTCGCTGCTCATCGTCGACACGCTCGTGAGCCTGCGGGCCTGCGTCAACACGCTCCGCGCCGTGGCCGAGCCCGCGCGCGAGATCCCCTTCGTGCTCGACCTGCGCGGCACCACCCTCTACGGCGTCGTCGACCTCGTGGTGCGCGTGGGCGGCGGCCTCCACGTCATCGACCTCAAGACCCACCCCCTGCGAAGCGCCGACCTCCCCCGCTGGGCCGGGTACTACCGCCCGCAGCTCGACGCCTACGCCCTCGCGCTGCACCGGCTCACGGGCGTGCCCGTGCTCGGCCGGCACCTCGCCATCCCCGCGGCCGGCACCCTGCTCACGCTCACCGACCCCTTCGACCCCGACGCCACCTACGCGTCACTGGCCGACCTCGCCGATCGCATCGCGCGCGGCGACCGCGGCCCCGCCCGGGACTGCGCCCGCTGCGGCTGGAAGGGGCAGTGCCTCACCGGGCAGCGCCACCTCCGGGCGAGCGCGCCCGCGGCCGACCTGCCCTGACCCGGCGCCGCGGTCACATCCCGATCTTCTCCGAGACGTTCTTCGCCACCAGCCCATGGGCCATGGTGATGCCCGCGCGCAGCGACGCCGCGCAGTGCAGCGCCTCGGTGAGGTGCTCCATGGTCATCCCGGCCTCCATGCACTGCTGGGTGAAGCTGTCGATGCAGTAGGGGCAGCGCTCCACCTGGGCCACGGCGAAGCCGATGAGCAGCTTCTCCCGCTTCGACAGGGCGCCCTCCTCGAAGGCGCCGCCGTAGTAGGCCATGAAGCGCTTCCAGTGCTCCTTCGCGTGCTCGCCCACGCTGCCGAACTTCGCCAGGTCCGCGTCATCGAAATAGGTCGCCATCGGGGGGTGTGTCGCTCCGTCGTTGCGGGTGTCCTGCGATCCTCGCCCGGCGCTACAGTCGGAGGCCAATGATTCGCATTTGCGTCCCCTGCTCGACCAGCAACCTCGGCCCCGGCTTC
>CAIOSS010000205.1 GCA_903860995.1 uncultured delta proteobacterium
AGGAGCAGCTTCCTCCGACCGACGCGGGCCTCGCCGTGGAGCAGGTCGCCCGCGACGGCATCGCGGTCGACGCTCCCCCTCCGGGCCTGCGCATCGACGACGCCCCCGAGGTGGGCGGCGACGCCGTGGCCCCCGACGCCGCGCTGCGCGACGTGCCCACCGTCGAGAGCACCGGCGGTCCGATGATGCCGCCGGAGTTCGACGAGGCGCTCGCGTGACGGAGGCCCGCCGTGCGGTCACCGCCGAGGGCTCGGGCACCGACCTGGCGCGGCAGTGGCGGCGCATCGCGGAGGCGTCGGCCCGCTGCGCCCCCGCGGAGGTCGCCTTCGATGCGAGCGCCTGGGACCCGCGCGCCGTGGCGAAGGCCCGCGCGATGTGGCTCGCCCGGATGGTGAGCGAGCACCGCTCGACGACGGTGTTCGCGGGCCTCGCGACCCAGCTGATGGCGGCAGGCGCGCCGCTGGACTTCCCCGCCATGGCGCTCTCGATGGCCCAGGACGAGCTGCGCCACACCGAGCTGTGCGCCGACGTCGTGCGCGCGATGGGGGCCGAGGCCCGGTGCGAGGCCGACCTCAGCTTCGCGGCGCTCCCGGTGCACGGCCGGGTCACCCCCGAGGAGCGGGCGCTGCGCAACGTGGTGTACGGCTCGTGCCTGTCGGAGATGGTCAACAGCGCGCGCTTCGTCGACGCGCTGGAGGAGATCACCGAGCCCGTCACCCGCGACGCGACGCGGCGGTTGCTGGCCGACGAGGTCGAGCATGCGCGCTTCGGGTTCAGCTACCTCGACGTGATGGCGCCCTGGCTCGACGAGCACCCGGACGTGCGAGCGTCGCTGGGGGAGTACCTGCGCCGGGCGTTCAAGACCTTCGAGCGGGCCTATGCGGGCGGCGGCGCGCCGGTGCGACGGACCGACGACGAGCGCGCCCTCGGCCTGCCCGACCCCGAGCGGCTGCTGGTGGTGTTCGACCAGACGGTGCGGGGCGCGATCATCCCGGCGCTGGAGCAGCGGGGCATCGCCGCCGCCGAGGCCTGGAACGCGCGTGCTCGATGACACCCCCGAAGCGTAGGAAGTCAGCGGACGGCGGGGCCCCGCCGACGGCCGGTCCCCTCTTCGAGGCGGCGGCGCCCCTGACCGCGGTGCTCGCCTGGCCGGCCCTCCCGGCGGTGCTGCGGCGGGCGCTGTCGCGCGCGGTCCCTCCCGAGACGCTCGCCTCGCTCAGCTTCGGCGAGAGCGTGCAGGCGTGGCGCGACCCGGCGCTGCCCGAGTAGATCGTCGCGCTGCTGGCCCTCGACGTGGGCGTCGGGTTCGGGGGGAGCGGCGGCGACAACGACTCGATGATCGGTCTCTTCGCGCACGACGAGCTCGACGCCGAGGTCTCGCGATTCTTCATCGGCGGGGTCCACGCGGCGCAGGGCCTCGGCGCCTCGTTCAGCGCCGACGCGCCCGGGGCGCCAGCTTCGGTGTGCGCCGCGCGCCTTCGTCTACCGCGAGCCTCGACGCACGGCCGAACTCCCTAAACTTCGCAGCCGTAGGCTTGCCCCGCCCGCCATTGAATCCTGATCAAGAACGGGCGGGGCAAGCCCCGGCCCTACGCCCACCTGAGGCGATCGTTGCGACCCGTCACATCCCCTGCGCCGAGATACCAGGCCCGTAGAGGGCCCATCAGCGCGGCGGCGGGAGCACGCCGATCGCGAGGCTGTAGCTCACGGGCGCACGGCGCGACCTGGAGTCGTCCGGCTCTCGCACGCACAGGAGGTAGTCGTCGGCGGCGAGGTCGCGCAGCACCCCGACCCCGGCCGGGTCGAGCCTGGCGCTCCCTGCCAGCGGGCCGTCCCAGGACGCGCTGCGGAGGGTCCATCGGCCGAGCTCGGCGCCCGACGATCGGAAGAGTCGCGCGACGAAGGTCAGCGTGGTCTCCACGTACAGCGACGACCCGACGGGCATCCTGATCACGTGGCAGTCCTCGGCGTCGTCCGCCGAGAGCGACGCCGCGAAGAGCACCGAGCGCTCCACGACGCTCCGCGTACGGGACGAGCCGTCGTTCGGCTCGGTCTCCGCGATCGGCGCGGTGCAGGTCGCGATCGCCGCGCCCTCGGAGACGGCCGTCGCGGGCACGCAGCGCGTCGGGGCAGGGCATAGGGTGCGGATCGCACCGAGGTCGCAGCGGTCGCCCGCCCGCGCCATGGACCGGCAGCTCCGGCGGTAGCGGGAGAAGGTCGAGCACTGGAGGTCGCCGGCGCACGCGGGCGCGGTCGTCCGACACTCCGCGCCGGGCGCCGTCCCCGCGGCGACGCACCGACCGATGTCCGCGGGGTGCTCGGCGTCGCAGGTGTCCCCGTCGGCGCAGGCGGTGGTCGCTCCCGTCGGGTCGCAGGGCATGCCGCGGGCGACACGGCGCACGCACTGCCACCCGCGGTCGCCGCACACCGCCTCCCCGTCGCACCGGGGCGCCTCGGCACGGCAACGCCCCCCGAGCGTCCCGTCGGGTCGGGCCGCGCAGCGCAGCGCGCCGAAGCTCATCAGGCATGTCGTCCCGGCGCCGCACGGAGCGCCCGTCGGCTCGAAGGGTTCCCCGGCCTGGAGCCCCGTCATGCAGCGGAAGTACTCCCGGTTGCAGCCCGTCGCGGAGCCCGAGTTGCTCCCCTGACAGAGCAGCCCGGCGTCGCAGAGCCGCCCGACCCTGCAGTATCCGCCGGCCGCGCCGTCGGCGACGCAGCGCCGGGTGCCGTTCACGTCCATGCACGCCGATCCCTCGTTGCAGAGGTACTCGACGCCGCCGCACAGCTCGCCGAGCGCGAGCCCCGGTCGGCAGTGGGTGGTCACGTCGCAGCCGAGGCCGGGATCGCACCGCGGCGCGCACCCGTCCGTGTTGCGACAGACGCCGCGCTCCACCCCGTAGGCGACGCATCGATCCACACCGCGGACCGACTCGCAGGTCGCGCCGGTGCTGCAGTAGAGCGGGTCTACGGGGCCGTTGCGACAGGGTGCGCCGAGGTCCGCCGTCTGTACGCAGCGGGTCGTCGACAGGCCGACGCAGCGGTACCCGCTCGGACAGGTGAAGCCGGGCCCGCAGGGAAGGGTCGCGGAGTCCGTCGGGGAGGCATCCACCGGCGCGTCGGCCGTCGTCGCGACGTCGAAGGTACCAGCGTCGGGCGCGCCCGCGTCGGGGGCGGAGACGTCCGCCGCGGAGGTGTCAGCAACGGACACGTCGGCAGTCGGTGCATCGGCACGGGACACGTCGTCGGGGGATGCGTCGGCGACGGGAGCGGTGCCCGGGGTGACGTCCGGGACCGTTCCACACGCCGTCAGGAGGGCGACGATGCACCCGAGGCCCATCGCGGTGAGCGGGCGGACGCGGACGGCGGCGACGCGTGCAGGTGTTTGCATGCCGCGGAGTGGCCGGGGCCCGCCGGGTCCGTCACGAAATGCTCCGGCGACCGCGCCCCGACGGTCCCTCCCCCGCGATTTTCCGACGCTCGATCAGCGGGCCTGTGGCGCGAGGCGTCGGAGCGCCTCGCGGCGGAGCGCCTCGGCCTGCGGCGTCCAGAGGCCGAGGGCGGCGATGCGTCGCAGCCGCTCCAGCGCCTCCCGCGGGCGGTCGCGCAGCAGCAGCGCGCGGACGTAGTTGCCCTCGTACTCGGGCGGCGCCCCGGGGTGCTGCACCATCCGCTCGAACATCCCGATGGCTTCGTCGAGGTGCCCCACGCGCGCCAGGGCCGTGCCCGCGCAGCCCCCCGCGGGCGCGAGGTCGGGCCGGCGCG
>CAIOSS010000206.1 GCA_903860995.1 uncultured delta proteobacterium
CGCTCAACCCCGCGGTGCTGCGCCGCGCGGTGGTGTTCACGCTGCGCGTCGACGCGGCCGGGCGCTGCGTCGAGGCGAGGGTGCACCGGGCGCGCGTCCAGAGCCGCGCGAAGCTCTCCTACGAGGGGGTGCAGCGGTGGTTCGACGCGGGCTGCGCGGGCGATCCGCGCTGCGACGCGCCCGAGGTGCGGGCGTCCCTCCTGGCCTTCGCGGCCCTCGGGCACCGGCGCATCGACGAGGCCGCGGCGCGCGGGGTGTTTCCGCTGCAGCGCTACGAGGCCGACGTCGACCTCGACCCGGACGACCCGCGGCGGCTGCGGGCGATCACCCGCGGCCGCAACGACGTCGAGCGCTGGAACGAGCAGGTCTCGCTGCTCTGCAACATGGAGGGCGCGAAGCTGCTGCAGTCGCTCGGGCGCGACGACGCCGACGTGCAGGCGGTGTATCGCGTGCACCTGCCGCCGCTCGGCGACCGGCTCGCGGAGCTGGAGGAGATCCTCGGGGCGCTGGCCGAGCGCCGCGCCCTGGCCGACCGCTGGCGCTGGCGCCGCGGTGCGGACGACCTCGCGGCGTGGATGGGCGCGCTCCCCCGCGGGCCCGAGAGCGAGCGGCTCACGCAGGCCGTGCAGCGGCAGGTGCGGTACACGTACCGGGCGTCGGAGTTCCAGGCGCGCAGCGGGCCGCACCACGCGCTCGGGGTCGACGGGTACGCGCGGATGTCGGCGCCCATGCGCGAGGCCGTCGGGGTGTTCTCGCACAAGGAGCTGCTCGAGGCCCTCAAGCTGGTCGCGCCGCGCCCGCGCGACGAAGACCTCGCCACCCGCGAGGCCGTCATCGCCTCGGCCAACGAGTCCCGCCGGCGCCAAGGCGAGATCGACAAGGCCGTCGACCTCATGGTGCTCGACCAGCTCCTCGGCGACGACCTCGCGGTGGAGCCCGCGCGCCGCCCGTGGCGCCGGGGCACCGTCGTCGGCGTGCGCCCGTCGCGGGTGTACGTCGCGCTCGACGGGTGCGCGGTCGACCTCAAGGTGTACGGCATCGACCTCGAGCGCACCTACGGCACGCCCTACCGCGACGACCGTCGGGTGGCGATGCTCCCCGCGCAGGCCGAGCGCGGCGCGCCGGCCTTCGTGATGGGCGACGACGTCGAGGCGCAGGCGCGGCATTGGGACGCCGGGCGGGGGCGCTTCGTGATCCACCTGCGCCCGGGCGCGCCGTAGGGCTGAAGGCCTACGGAGCGGGAGCGGGGACGGGAGCGGGGACGGCGGGCGGCGCCGCCGCGGCGGCGTCGGCGGCGATGAGGGCCCGCGCGAAGCAGTGCCGCTGCAGCGCCGGGAGCAGGTTGCGGCAGCGCATCGAGGCCTGGGCCGGCGCCGACTGCGGGCCGTTGAAGGCCATGCAGCGGTTGTTGATCCACTGCGAGGTGGCCATGAAATCCTGCGGGTGGGGGACACCGTCGCACAGGCCGGCGGTGGGCGCGGCGGCGGAGAGGCACGCCGCGGTGAAGGTCTGCACGGCGATCTGGCACTGGATGCCCGGGCAGCGCTGCACCCGGGCCATGCCCTCGTCCATGCACTCGCCCTGCTGGTGGCCGCGGGCCCAGGCGCGCGCCTCCGTCGACTGGCGCTGGGCCTCGTCGGCGAGGGCCGTGAAGGTCTTCTTCGTAAAGCGCACGAAGAGCACCGAGCCGACGATGCACGCCAGGATGAAGACCCCGACGATCGAAAGGATGATCTTTGCGGTCTTGCCCACTGGGTGCTCCCTCCGGCAACGCGGTAGCCCGCGGCCTGCCCGGTCGTCAACCGCCGCCCACCCCTTCGCGCGGGCCTCCCGCGACGACGACGGGGCCGCAGCCGATGCTTGACACCCCTCCGACCCGCCGCCTAGCGTGCGGTCACGATCGTGCGACGAAACGGGCTTCTTTTCGCTGCGGCGCTGTGGACGGCCGCCGGGGTTGCGAGCGCGCAGGAGGCCGACACGCCCGCCGGGGCGCCGCTCCACCTGCACTCCGAGACCGCCCGCATCGTCGACGTGGTCGACTCCTTCGACGCCGGGAGCCAGTTCGGGCTGCGGCTCACGGCGGGGTACCAGTTTCAGCGGCGCGACCTGCGCGTGCAGCGTGAGATGCGGGTGAGCAACCCGGGCACCAGCCTCGGCGTGCCGCAGTACGCCGACGTCGCGGACTACACCCGCAGCACGCACACCCTCCTCGTCAACGCCGAGATCGGTGTCTTCCACGACCTCGCGCTCACCTTCGGCCTGCCGCTGGTGCTCTCCGACGCCCGCAAGCTGCGCCCCCCCACGGGCGTCTCCGTCGACAGCGCCCGCGCCGCCCTCGCCGACGGCTGGACCGAGGGGCCCGGCACCCCGCGCGCCACCAGCCTCTTCGATCCGTCCTTTGACAGCCCCGAGCGCTCGGGCATCGACCAGGTGCGCCTCGGGCTCCAGTGGTCGATCTTCAACCAGCAGCGCGACCGCAACCGCCCCACCTGGACGCTCTCCTTCGAGTGGCGCCCGCCGGTCGGCTCGCTCCTGCGGCCCTGCCGGCAGACCGCCTCGGGCACCTTCTGCCCCGACGCGTCGAGCGTCCCGTCCACCCCGCCTTCGGGCAACACCGCCCCCGCGGCGGCCACCCGCTCGGCGCCCGCCAACGTCAACCCGGGCGTCTCCCGGGGCCTCCACGGGGTGTACTTCCAGACCGTGGTCGCGCGGCGCTTCGGCTACGTCGAGCCCTACGCGGGCTTCGACTTCCTCGCGGAGTTTCCCGTCCGCAGCAGCGCCTTCCGCTACGCCGACACCCCCCTCGGGCAGCTCGCCAACTTCCCGCCCATCGTGGGAACCCTCACCGCGGGCATGGAGATCATCCCGTGGGAGAACCGCGAGACTTGGCAGCGCCTGCTCATCGACCTGCGCTTCCGCGGGTCGTACTACTCCCCGGGTCGCGATTACTCCGTTCTGTATGACGCCCTCGGCTCGTCGCTGAGCCGCCCGCTCAACCTCCCCGGCTGCCCCTCCAACGCGCGCCTCTCCGACGGCACCTGCCAGGCCGAGCGCAACGTGTACTTCGACGGGCTCACCACCACCGCGTCCCACGTCGTCCTCGGCGGCAGCGCGATGGTGTCGGTGCAGCCGGCGAAGTTCCTGCGCTTCACCCTCGGCGCGGCGGTGGCGTGGACCTCGCCGCACAACATCACCAACACCGACGCGTGCAACCCCGGGCAGTCCGTCCCCGCCGACCACCCCGAGTGGCGCGGCGGCTGCCAGGGCAGCAGCTCACCCGACCCCACGCACCGCCCGGTCATCGACTCCGCCGGCGGGCGCTTTCGCACCACCAACGACCTCACCTGGGATTTCTACGCCGCCATCGCGCTCACCCCGCGCATCTGGTAGCGCCCTCCCACGGCCCGTCACATCGTCAGGTCGGCCACGCACACCCGGTCGGCGCCCGCGTCGGCCGTGAGCCCGCGGCAGACCGTCCCGGGCCGGCAGTCGCCGTCCTCCGAGCACGCCCGCAGGCAGCGCCCCTCGACGCCGCCGTCCGTCGCCGCCGCCACGCCCGGCACGCAGACCCCGCCGAAGCCGGGGCAGTCGCGATCGACGGTGCAGGGCAGGGTGCACACCAGCGCCGGGGCCCCGCTGGTGCTCGCCGTGAGCCGGTCGCAGCGCGTCTCCAGGCCGCAGACGTCGCCGGGGTTGCAGCGGCCGTAGCTCAACGGGGGGTCGATCTGGTCCACGCACGCGGCCGTGAGCACGAGCAACAGCAGCGGAAGGACGGGGCGCATCGCAGCCGTGGAGCATCACGCGATTGGCCCGCGGGTCAACAGCGCGCAGGCGCTGCCACCCGGGTGACGCACCCTGCGGGTGGCCAGCGCGCCCGCCACCGGCGCGTGAGGTGACCACGGCGGTCGCCGGGCGCGCCGGGCGATCCGCACGCACGATGCCCTCGCAGCGCGCGTCTACGCCCTGCGGCAGGGCCCGGCGCGCGGCTTGCTCAAGCACCTCGTGACCCTTAGGGCTCTCCCATGAACTGGCTGGGCTGATCGCACGCCCAGTCCGGCCGCCCTGCGGCTTACGTCCTCACTCGACTCCCGCGCCGTAGCAACGCTACAGGTAGCGTCAAG
>CAIOSS010000207.1 GCA_903860995.1 uncultured delta proteobacterium
CGGCGTCGGGCGCGCTGCCCGGTGGGCGTCGACACGAGGCCGCGAGGAGGAGGAGAGCGAGAAGGAGAGAGAGGGGAGCGCGCGTCACGGCCAACGCGCGAGGGCGGTCAGCGACCGAGGTTGAGCTTGCGGAGCTTGTCCGCCAGCGAGACGCCCACCGTGGTGGAGTTCGCCTGCTGCTGGTACGCGCGGTAGGCCTGCCGCTCCTCGTCGTGGATCGCCGCCTTGATGGACAGCTTGAGCCGGCCGCGCTCGATCTCGACGATCTTCACCTTCACCTCGGTGCCGATGGGGAGCGCCTTCTTCAGGTCGCCGCCGCGAGGCACGTTGCTGTCCTGCGGCATGATGAGCCCGCGGCCCACCTTGCCGACGGTGTTGTCGAGCTGCGCGAACACCCCGAACGACTCGTGCTCGACGATCTTCGCGGTGGTGATCATGCCGGGGCGCGGCTGCACCGACTGCTTGAGCTGCTCTTCGGTCACGCCCTCGGGGAGGAGCGCGAGGCCGATGCGCTTGGCCTGCCGGTCGATCTTGGTCACGCGCACGGTGACCTCCTGCCCGTCCTTGAGCACCTCGTTGGGGTGCTCGATGCGGCGGTCGCCGATCTCGCTCACGTGCAGCAGCCCATCGAGCCCCTTCTCGAGCTCCACGAAGGCGCCGAAGGGCTGCATGCGGGCGACCTTGCCCTTGTGGACGGTGCCGATCGGGAAGCGCTTGTGCACGTCGCTCCACGGGTCGACCTCGATGGCGCGGCGCGACAGCTCGACCCGGGGGGTGCCCTCGGGGCGGCGGGAGAAGCGCGGCTTCTTGCGGTCGCGGTCACCGCCACGGTCCTTCGACTCGTCGGCGCCCTCGGACGCCGCCTCGGGGGCGCCCTCGGACGCCGCGTCGGAGCCTTCAGGGCCCGGGGCCTCGACAGCGGCCTCGGCCTCGCCGGGCTTCGGCGCGGCGACCGGGGCCGGGATGTCGATGCGCAGCACGAGCGCCTCGATCTCGTCGCCGACGCGGGCGACGTCGTGGGGACGAGCGCCGCGGTCGTGCGAGATCTCCTGGAGCTGGATGCGGCCCTCGATGCCGCCGAGGTCGACGTAGATGCCGTGCTCGCGCACGGAGACCACGACGCCCTTCACGCGGTCGCCGACCTTGAGGTTGGCCGCGGCCTGCTCGGCCCGCTCGCGCACTTCGCCTTCGCGGAGCGCGCGGCGCGACACCACGAGCTCACGCCCGCCCTCGATCATCGAGGTCACGCGGAACAGCTCGCGGGAGAGCACCATCGCCTGGAGCTCGGGCAGCGACGGGAGCCGCACGTCGACCTGCGAGCTCGGGCAGAACGCCCGGACGCCGCTCACGTCGACCTCGAGGCCGCCCTTGTTGAGCCCCGTCACGAGGCCCTCGACCGGCTCGTTGGCGTTGTACGCCTGCGCCGCCATCTCTCGGCCGCGCTCTGCCCGCGCGAGGTCGCGCGTCACCACCAGGAACCCGCCGCGCGCGCCGTCCTGGAGCACGATCACCTCGACGGCGTCGCCGGCCTTGGGCTCGGGGTTGTCGACCAGGAGCTCCCGGAGGTCGAGCACGCCCTTCTCCTTGCCCCAGAGGTCGCAAAGAACGCCGCCGGTGCCGATCTCGATCACCCGGGCGCGGACCTTGTCGCCGATCTTGAACGCGCGGTGGGCCGGGCCGTTGTTGTGCGTGGCGTACTGGCCCTGCGGAGCCTGGCCGGGCGCGCCGCCCTCGGCCGAAGCGCCGGTGCCGCGGCCCTTCTTCCGGCGCCGCTTCTTCTTCGCCGGGTCGTGGAGCGAGTTTCCCGGCTCGGGCTCTGCGCCCGACGCCTCGCTCGGCTCGCCGACCTCGTCGGCCTCGTTGCCCTCCGCCTCCGACGCGCCCGCTTCGGCCGCACCGTCGACCGTCGGCTGCTCGTCATCGTCGATGGTGGAGGGGCGCGAAGGGGGCGGTCCGATGCGGTTGCCGATGTTGTCGTCCACCTCTTCGGGCGGCATCGTGCTGGTGGGATCGGTGTTCGGATCGGCCTCACCCTGCGCGGTGCTCGTGCCGTTGTGGCTCATTCGTGGTCTCCGTGCGTTCGCCGTCGCGCGACTCTAATGTGACGACGGCAGTTCTGAGGCGCCGTTGATTGCCACAGGTCCTCGCGAAATGCGAGGCCTCTCCGCGGTGGCGCGGAAGAAGTTGTTGACACCCGGAATCGATGGTGTAGAAGGGCGGTCCCTGAATTGATCCGACTTAGCTCAGTTGGTAGAGCAGGCGGCTGTTAACCGCCGGGTCGCTGGTTCGAGTCCAGCAGTCGGAGCCCATCTCAACCTCGCTACAACATAGCGGGGTACTCAGTCCGGGCAGAAGCCTCCGCGGAGCGATCCTACGGGGGCTTCGTGCTGTCTGGGGCACCACTTCCCGTTGGTGGTCCTCACTCGGTGACCGGGGTCGCTCCGCGCTCGCAGGTCGACTCGTCACCCGGCATCGCCACCACCGCGAGGCGCCACGCGGCGAGGGCCCGCTGGAACTCCGCGAGCGCGTCGACCTCGCGCACCGAGGCCTCGGCCTCGGCCTGCTCGCGGAGGTTGAGCACCAGCAGCGTGCCCTCTCCCAGCGCGAGCCGCGCCCGCTCCTGCGTCGCGAGCGTCGCCGCGAGCCCGACCTCCGCGCGCGCCACCGACCACCGCTGCCGCGCGGCCTCCATCGCCGACGCGGCGTCGCGCAGGTCGGCCGTCGCCC
>CAIOSS010000208.1 GCA_903860995.1 uncultured delta proteobacterium
GCCCCGAACTGCCCGGTGCCCGGCACCACGTCGCCGCCCGTCGAGGCGAAGAGCACGTTGCCCGTGAACCCGCCCTGCGAGCCGTTGCCGTTGTCGACGCAGCTCACCCCGCGGCCCAGCGCCGCCGCCTGCTCGCCGCCGGTGCTGCCGCTCACGTCGATGATCCCGTTGATGACCACGGCGCCGGTCGCGCGCAGGTCGAGCACGCCCGTCCCCGTGGTGGTGATGCGCACCCCGACCGGGATGCTCACCGTCGTGAAGTTGTGGATGCCCGGCGACAGCGCGATGTCTGTCGACGGCGCGAAGGCCCCTTCGCCCCCGGTGCTCGGGAAGGGGTTGCACAGCCCCGCCACGCACACCCCGCTCGCGCAGCGGTTGCCGCAGGCCCCGCAGTTCTGCGCGTCGGTGAGCAGCGGCGCCTCGCAGCCGTTGGCCGCGCTGCCGTCGCAGATGCCGAAGTTCGTCGCGCACGACGCCACCGCGCAGGCCCGCGCCACGCACGACGCCGTGGCGTCGGCGAGCACGCACGCCGCCCCGCAGGCGCCGCAGTGCGTGGTGCTGGTCGTGATGTCCACCTCGCAGCCGTCGCCCGGGGTGCTGTTGCAGTTGCCGAAGCCGCTCGCGCACGCCCCGAGGCCGCACACGCCCGCCGCGCAGGTGGGCGCGGCGCTGGCGAAGCTGCACCGGTTGCCGCAGACGCCGCAGTGGGCGGTGCTGGTGCGGGTGTCGACCTCGCAGCCGTTGGCCGGGTTCATGTCGCAGTTGCCGAAGCCCGCCGCGCAGGCCACGCCGCAGGCCCCCGCGGAGCACACCGGCGCGCCGCTGGCGGGCATCGCGCACGCCCTCCTGCAGATGCCGCAGTGGTCGGTGCTGGTGCGGATGTCGACCTCGCATCCGTTGCTCGCGTCGCCGTCGCAGTCCGCGAAGCCCGCGTCGCAGGCGAAGCCGCAGGCCCCCGCCACGCAGGTGGTCGCGGCGTTGGCGCGCGTCGCGCAGGCCGTGCCGCACGCGCCGCAGTGGTCGGTGCTCACGCGGGTGTCGGCCTCGCAGCCGTTGCTCGCATCGCCGTCGCAGTCGGCGAAGCCCGCGTCGCACAGGAACCCGCAGGCCCCCGCGGCGCAGGTCGGCGTGGCGTTGGCCCGGGAGGGGCAGGCGTTGTTGCACGCGCCGCAGTGGGTGAGGGTCACCCGGGTGTCGATCTCGCAGCCGTTGGCCGGCGCGCTGTCGCAGTCGCCGAAGCCCGGGGCGCAGGAGCCCACGCTGCACGCCCCGACGAGGCACGCCGGGGTGGCGTTGTTGACCGCGCAGGTCATCCCGCAGCCGCCGCAGTTGCCGGTGTTGGTGCGGATGTCGACGCAGCCGCCGTCGCAGCAGGTCTGCCCCGCCATGCAGCCGCGGGCGGCGTCGCAGCCCGGCACGCACTGGTTGCCCATGCAGCGCTGGCCGAGGGTGCAGTGGTCGTCCACCACGCAGGCCACACAGGCACGGGTGGTGGGGTCGCAGCGCGGCGCGGTCACCCCGGCGCCCCCGTCGACCGTGGCCCCGGCGCAGGCGTCGTCGTTGCGGCACCCCAGCACGCAGGCGAAGGTCGTGGTGTCGCAGCGCTGCCCGGCGGGGCAGCGGTCGTCGGTGGCGCTGCACGCCGCGCAGCGGCCGCTCGCGCACACGGGACCGCCCGCGTTGCCCACGCACTCGGAGTTGTTGCGGCACATGAAGGGGACGTCGACGGCGGGCGTGTCCATCGCCCCGAGGTCGCTCGCCACGTCGGGGCCGACGTCGACCCCCGCGTCGACCGAGCCACCCACCACCGAGGTGCCGAGCCCGCAGCCCGACACCCACACCGCGAGGCAAGCCACCTTCCACCCGACCGATCGCGCTCTCATGGCCGCATCTTGCACGAGCCCGCCCCCGCTGCGAACCCCTCTCGCGCGCGCTTCGCCTCCAGGGTGACGCTTCCCAGCAGGTCCCGCGGTTCGTATCGTGCGCGGCCATGCAGAGCCCCCCCCTCGACGACCGCACCCTCCGGGCGCTGGTCCGCGCCGCTGAATCCCCCGTCACCGCCGCCGCCGTCGTGCGGCTGATGTTCGCCGAGTCGGGCATCGCGAAGGCCCTGGCGCTCCCCCTCGAGCCCGGCGACCACCCCGGCCTCGACGAGCGCCCCGTCGGCCCGGAGGAACTCTCCCGATGATCACCCTCGACGACCTCCACGGCCGCTTCACCCGCCGCGAGCTCACGCCCCGGGAGCACCTCGACCGTGTGCTCGACGGCCTCCGCGGCGCGGCGCAGCGCTCGCCCGCCCACGCCGCCGTGCGCGACTACAACGACGAGCAGGCCCGCCGCGCCGCCGACGCGGCCACCGCCCGCTACGCCTCCGGCCAGGCCCTCGGGGCCTTCGACGGCATACCCATCGTGGTAAAAGACGAGGTCGACGTGGCGGGGCTGCCCACGCGCGCGGGCACGGTGTACCGCCCGTCGCTCCCGGCGGCGCGCGACGCCACGGCGGTGGCCCGGCTGCGCGACGCGGGCGCCGTGGTGGTCGGCAAGAGCGTGCAGCACGAGCTCGGCCTCGGCGCGACGGGCATCTCGCCGCACGAGGCGCTCACCCCGCGCAACCCGCACGACCCGCGCCGCGCCCCCGGCGGCTCGTCGTCGGGCAGCGCGGTGGCCGTGGCGCTCGGGGCGGTGCCCGTGGCGCTGGCCTCGGACGGCGGCGGCTCGGTGCGCATCCCGGCCTCGCTCTGCGGCGTGTGGGGGCTCAAGCCCACCTTCGGGCGCATCCCCAACACGGGCGACGACAACCTCGACGGGACGCTCGGGCACCTCGGGCCCATCGCGCGCTCGGTCGAGGCGATGGAGAAGTTCTTGCGGGTGACGGCGGGGGACGACGGTCGTTGCCCGGTGGCCCACGGCACCCCCGCGCTCGACCTCGCGGCCCTCGACGGCGCGCGCGACCGCGACCTCACCGGGCTGCGCATCGGCGTCGACCCCGACGAGTGGGCCGACGCCAACCCCACCATCGCCTTCATCTGCCGCGAGGCGCTGCGCACGCTGGAGAGGCAGGGCGCCGTGCTGCGCGACGTCTCCCTCCCCCTCGGCCGCCACGCCGGGGCGATCGGCTTCGTGACCATGGCCGTCGAGGCGGCCCGCGGGCACGCCGAGGAGTACCGCCGGCACCGCGAGCAGATGGCCCTCGACGTGCGCCTCGCCATCGCCATCGGCGGGCGCATCTCCGCGGTGGAGCACCAGCGGGCGCAGGTCCTCCGCCGGCGGCTGCGCCGGCAGATGGCGGCCGTGCTGGGCGAGGTCGACCTGTACGCCACGCCGACGGTGGCGAGCGCGGCGCCGAAGGTGCGAGCGCGGGCCGAGCGCGCGGGCGAGGCCGACCAGGCGGTGACCAACGACCTGGTGCGCTTTACCTTCCTGGGTAACCTCACGGGGCTGCCCGCGCTGACGGCGCCGGTGGGCGTGCAGGGCGCGCGGCTCCCGGTGGGCCTGCAGCTGATGGCGAAGCCGTGGGCCGAGGCGACGCTGCTGGCCGCGGCCTACGGGCTGGAGCGCGCGGGGTATGCGCCGCCGAAGCCGACCGTGGTCGTAGGGGCGGACTGGTGAGCTGAGGGGCAATCGGCCCGCTCAGCCCGCTCCTGCCACCACCCTCGCCACCGCCGCCGGGTCTTCGAGCGCCACGTTGTGCCCGACCCCCGCGACCCGGTGGTGCACCACCCTCCCGCCGCTCCGCCGCACCATCTCCTCCGCGATGCGCGTGAACTTCTCGTCGCGCTCGCCGGTCACCGCGTGCACCGTGAAGGGCGCCGTCGCCAGTGCCCCCCACCGCGGCGGCATGCGCCCCGTGCTCAGCGTCGACAGCGCCCACGCGATGCCGCCTGCCTCGTGCCCGGTGCGCCACGCCCGCTGCGCCGCCCGCAGCTCCGGGGCCATCTCCCGCTGCGTCGCGAACAGCGGCAGCGCCTCCCACCGCTCCACGAAGGCCTCCAGCCCGTCGCGCGCGATGCTCGCGGCCAGGGCGTCGTCGGCCGCCGCCCGCTCTGTCCGCTCGACCGGGTCCTCGATGCCGGGCGTCCCGCCCACCAGCACCACCGCGCGCACGTCGCCCGGGTGGCGCAGCGCCAGCGAGAGCGCGAGGCGCGCGCCCAGCGAGTAGCCCACCAGCACCCGCCGACCCGTTGTCCACGGCGCCAACGTGTCGACCACCTCGTCGAAGCCCGCGCCGGGCAGCACCCACGGCGACGGCCCGTGGCCCGGCATCCACCAGGCCTCTTCCAGCGCACCCCGCCCCCCCGACCACTGCGCCGGCGACCCGAGGAAGCCGTGCAGCCAGCCGATCACGCCGTGAGCTCCCGCTCCACCCGGGCGCGCACCCGCTGCCGCCGCGCGCCCGCGTCCTCGGGCGGGACCACCGCCTCGATCACCGTCACCCCGCTCGTCTCCACCGCCTCGTCGAGCGCCGCCGAGAGCGCCGCGGGCGTGTCCACCCGGGCGTAGCGGTGCCCGAAGGCCGCCGAGGCCTCAGCCCAGCGAATACCCTGCGGCGTAAGGAAGAAGCGCGCGAACACCCCCGCCCCCGCGCTCCCCGGCGGCGCCGCGCGCCCCAGCGGGAGCTCGGCGAAGATGCGACCGCCCTCGTTCTGCACCAGCAGCACCACCAGCGCGCCGTCGAGGCCCTGCGCCGCGGCGAGTCCCCCGAGGTCGTGCGCCGCGCTCACGTCGCCGAGCAGCACCGCCACGGGCTCGGCGGGCGGGTGCTTCGTGCGCGCGCCCACTGCCCCGGCCACGAGCCCGTCGATGCCGCTGCCTCCCCGCTGGTGCAGCACCCGCAGCGCGCGCCACGGCGAGGCCAGCTCCAGGTCGCGCACCGGCATGCTGTTGCCCGCCACCAGGCACGATCCCGCGGGCAGCGCGTCGACCAGCGCCTGGGCCACCGTGAGCTCGTCGAGGGCCTCGCCGAAGGTCTCCGCGCGCACCGCCGACCACGCCGCCGCGTCAGCCTCGGCGAGCGCCGCCGACCACGCCGGGTCGGAGGCCACCGGGCGCGCGCCCAGGCCCAGCAGTACCGCGTGCGCCACCGCCTCGGGCTCGCCCC
>CAIOSS010000209.1 GCA_903860995.1 uncultured delta proteobacterium
GCCCCTCCTGCCGCGACGCCCGCTGCCGACGCGCCCTCGGTGGTAGCACCCCCGGTCGACGCGCCCGTGGCGGAGACGCTGCCCTCGCCGGTCGCGGTCCCCGTGGCCGAGGCTCCCGTGGCCGAGGCTCCCGTGGCCGAAGCTCCCGTGGCTGCGGTCGTACCGGCTCCGACCGAGCTCGTGCCCGTGGTGACGGGTGCTGAGTCGGCGCCCGTGGTCTCAGAAGCAGCGCCCGCCGTCGCCGAGACGACGCCGTCCGTCGCCGAGGCGACGCCGACGCCCGCCCCGGAGGGTCCTGCCGCGCAGCCCGAGGCGCCCGCCGCGCCCGCGGCCGGGACGACCCCGACCGCCGCGACGGCATCCCCCGACGAATCGGCGGAGCGTGCGTCCACGGGTCTAGAGATCACGGACGGCGCGCCGGTCACCGTGACCCCGCCGGAGGACGCGGGCTCCGCGGCGCACGAGGCCGCCACCGGCGAAGCTTCAGGCACCACGAGCACCGAGCAGGGCGGGCGTCGCAAGAAGCGCCGTGGGCGCCGTGAGTCCCAGCCGTCGCTGCCGGTCGTCGAGCCGAGCGCTCAGGTCGTCGCTGCGGCGGCCACCGAGGCGCCCGTCGTCGCGGCCGATCGTCAGCGATTTACGGGCGGGCGGCGGGGCCCAGACCTGCTCAGCGACCTCTTCGATTCGGTGATGGAGCTTTCGTTCCAGCACAGCGCCCCGGAGGTCTGCGCCTGCGTCGCGGGCGTGCTCACGCAGAACCTCCGCTGCGATGCCGTGCTGGTGTTCAGCTACGACATCAACCGCGACGAGTTCGTGGTTCAGGGCGAGGCGAACACCGGTCGCATGGACCAGCGGGTTCGCGCGAAGGCCGGGGCGTATGGCTCGGCGACGCGCTCGAAGCGGGGCGTGAACGTCGCTGAGGCGAAGGGTGACGACCGCGCCGACGCGGGCTGCGAGGGAGGGCCGGCGATGTTCGTCCCGGCGATGTTCCACGAGCGGCTCTTCGCGCTGGTGCAGGTCGCGCGGCTGCCGGGCTCCCCCGCCTTCGAGGCCGACGAGCTCGACGCCGTGACGTACATCTCGGGCCAGCTCGCCGAGGCGCTCGCACACCACTCGATGCGACAGACCGCGACCGAGCTCGGCGAGAAGAAGGACGCCCCCAACAAGGCCACCGGCCGTCAGCGCTGAGCGGCTACCGCTCCGGGGGGGGGTCAGTGCGCGGCGGCGTCCAGGTCTTCCTGGATCCAGTCGCGCAGCATCGGGCGCTCGATGGGCAGCTCGTATCGGCGACCGTTGATGAAGATGGTCGGCGTGCCGCTGATCTCCAGGCGCTCGCCTTCGCGCCGCGTCGCCTGGACGGCCGCCTCCACCTCGGGCGAGGCGCTGTCGGTGCGGAAGCGCGCCATGTCGAGGCCGAGCTGCTGCGCGTAGCGGTTGAGGTCTGCGGTCTCGAGCGAGCGCTGGTTGGTGAACATCAGTTCGTGCATCTCCCAGAACTTCCCCTGGCGGCCCGCCGCGAGCGCGGCGCGGGCAGCGGCCATCGCGTGGGTGTGCCCGCTCAGCGGGAAGTTCATGTGCACGACGCGGAGCCGGCCGGGGAAGTCGTGCTCGACCTGCCGGATGACCGGGATCGCGTGCGCGCAGTGGGGGCACTCGTAGTCGCTGAACTCGACGAGCGTGATGGGCGCGTCTTCAGGGCCGTGCGAGGGCGCGCCGGCGGTGTTGACCTGCGCGGCGTTGGCGGGGTTGTACCGGAGCCGGAGCTGCTCGGAGGCGTCGTCGCGGCTGCGGCCGTCACGCACCATCCGCGCGAGGAAGCGCAGCGCGGGCTGACACGTACGGCAGGGCCGGCGGTCGCGCGCGCAGACCGCGAGGGAGTAAGGGTCGCCGCAGGTGGAGAGCTCCTCGTTGGCGAGCGTCCAGAAGCTCTCGCGCTCGGTGCTGCTGAGGTCTGCCAGGTCGATGCCAGGGATGGCCGTTACGTCGCCCTCGCGAGCCGCTGCGGAGGGGGCGCGGGAGGCGTCGGCGCCGGGGGCGCGGGCGGCACCATCGGGCGTAGGGGCGACGCGGTTGTTGCGACAACTCGCTCCGAGGCCGAGCCC
>CAIOSS010000210.1 GCA_903860995.1 uncultured delta proteobacterium
GCGGTTCTTCCCCTCACGGCCGAAGACGCCGCGCTCGGTGACCGGGGAGGACGCTCGGGCGAGGATGGCGGCGGCAGGGTGCCCGCGCGACCACGTCGCACCGCCCTGAGAGAGGTCACGGGGTCGTGGGGTCGGGGTCGCGGGCGTCGTCGGCGTCGGGCCTCGGCGCTGCGCGCAGCACCACCCGCACCCCACGGGCGGGTCGCAGCGTGATCGCGGGCCGCACGGCGATGCGGGCGCCCGGGGCCAGCGTGACGTCGAAGCGCCGGGCGAAGGTCGAGAGCAGCAGCACCGACTCCATCATGGCGAAGGCGTTGCCGATGCAGATCCTCGGGCCGCCGCCGAAGGGGAAGTACTGAAACCTGTGGAGCCGCTTCGCGAGCCCGTCGAGCCAGCGGTCGGGGTCGAAGCGGTCGGGCTCGCGGAACCACCGCTCGTCGCGGTGCACCGACCAGGGGCTCAGGAAGATCGCCTGGCCCTTCGGGTAGCGGCGCCCTCCCAGCTCGAAGTCCTCGAGCGCCTCGCGGCCGATGGCCCACGCGGGCGGGTGCAGCCGCAGCGACTCCTGCACCACCGCCTCGGCGTAGGCCAGCCTGGGGAAGTCCCCGTAGGCGAGCGGCCTGCCCGGCGCCACGGCCTCGGCCTCCGCGCGCAGCCGCTTCGTCACCTCGGGGTGCTGGCAGAGCAGCAGGGTGGTCCAGGAGAGGGCGAGGGCGGTGGTCTCGTGGCCCGCGAGGAAGAGCGTCAGCACCTCGTCGCGCACCTGGGCGTCGGTCATGCGCGCGCCGTCCTCGTCCTGCGCCGCGAGCAGCATCGCCAGCAGGTCGTGGTTGTCCGGGTCGGGCGCCGCCCGGCGCTGTCGGATGATCCCGTCGATGATGCCTCGCATCGCCGCGATGGCCTCCCGGTGGCGCCTCGCCGCCGGGAGCGGGGTGCCCATCAGCCACGGGTTGGAGACCAGGATCGGGTTGCTGTACCAGTCGAGCACCGCGTCGAGGGCCGGGCCGATCACCGCGCCGACGCCCTCCACGTCGGCGCTGAAGAGCGTGCGCGCCACGATGTCGAGGGTGAGCTCCATGAAGTCATGGTGGATGTCCCGCTCCGCCCCCGCGGACCACTCCGCCAGGGCGCGCTCGGTGCGCTCGACCATGACCGCCGCGTACTCCGCGAGTCGCTCGCGGTGGAAGGCCGGGCTCATCAAGCGTCGCTGGCGCTTCCAGAAGTCCCCTTCGCTGGTGAGCAGTCCCTCGCCGAGCACGCGCTTCAGGTCGCGGGCGAACCAGTCCTTGGAGAAGCGCGCCGCCTGCTTCACCAGCACCTGCTCGATGAGCGCCGGGTCGCTCACGAGGAGGAACTTCCGGTTGAGCAGCCGGAAGCTTGCCAGGTCGCCCTCGCGCTTGCGGGTGCGGATGAGGAAGCCGAGCGGGTCGTGCAGGTAGGCGATCATGCCGCCGAGCAGCGGCAGCGCGTCGGCGTGGTGGGTCACGTGGGGCATCGGCGGGAGAAGAGCAGCCCCACGGCCCCTCTGGTCAAGGTCCCTTAGCGGCACCTTGAAAGGGTTGGTCAGGGGCCACGACGGGGTTGCGCATCGAAGCTCCTCGACGGAGGATTTCGATGATGAAGCTTCACAACACGATCGGGTTTGCGCTGGTGCTCTCGGGCTGTGCCCCGGCGGGTGGCAACACGCCCGCCACGGCCCCGGCGCCCGCCTCGGTGTCTGTGAGCTTCGCAGTGACGCCCGCGGCGGCGGCGCTGGCGCCGTCGGGCGAGGGGGTGGCGCTGCGCTGGGCCGACGCGCTCTCGCTCACCGCGACCACGGCGGGCCTCGGCCCGGTCGAGCGCTCGGCGGTCGCGGCCGACGGGGCGGTGACCCTGTCGCACCCGGGCGGCGTCGACGAGCGGTGGCGCTCGGACGCCGACGGGGCCGAGCAGTCGTGGCGCTACGCCGAGCCCCCCGCGGGGGGACGGGTCGCGGTGGGCGTGACGCTCGCGGGCGCGTCCTTCGAGCGGGTCGATGAGGGTGGGGTGCACCTCCGCGCGTCGACGGGCGCGCTGCTGCGCTACTCGCACGCGACGTGGGTCGGCGCCGACGGGGCGCGCACCGCGGTGCCCGCGCGCTGGGTGGGAGAGCGCATCGTGATCGAGGTGCCGCCCGGGGTGGTAGCCCGCACGCGCTTCCCCGCGGTGCTCGACCCGATGCTCACGGCGTCCTTCCCGCTGTCCGA
>CAIOSS010000211.1 GCA_903860995.1 uncultured delta proteobacterium
AAGTGCCTGTGTGACGCGGTTCCCCGCGCTTCGGTCGCGAGGGGATCCGCGGGAGCTCTCGTTGATCTACGGTCGGTCGCACGATGCGCACGATCCCCACGCTCGCCCCGTTCGTCCAACAGGTTCTCGACCGCTACGAGGCGCGTGCGCCGATCGCCTTCGCGGTCCGTTTGAGCCTGGAGCACACCTTCGCGGCCCCCGAGATCGACGCCATCTTCGAGGCGACGCGACAGGCGCAGTACGACAAGACCCTGCACTTCTCGACGGTCGTCGATGTCATGGTGGCGGTCGTCACGCGGGTGGTGCCCTCGGTCAACGCCGGGATCCTCGCCCTCGGCGCGGCGCTCCCGGTCACCCGCACGGCCTTCTACAACAAGCTCAACGCCACCGAGACGCCCATCGCGGCCGCGCTCGTGGAGCACTCCGCCCGCAAGGCCCGTGCGTTGATCGAGGCGACGGGCGGCAGGCGGACGCCCGTCCTTCCGGGCTATCGCCTCAAGATCGTCGATGGCGCCCACCTGGCCCACACCGAGCGTCGGCTCAGCGTGCTCTGGGGATGCGCCGCCGGGCCGCTCCCCGGCCTGTGCCTCGCCATCCTGGAGCCCGACGTCATGCTCGTCACGGCGGCGATCCCCTGCGAGGACGGGCACGCCCAGGAGCGCAGCCTGACGGCCGACCTGCTCGCCCACGTCGAGGTCGGCGATTGCCTGATGGCCGATCGAAACTTCTGCACGACTCCGATCCTGTTCGGCATCGCCGAGCGTCACGCCGTGAGTGTCATTCGGGAACACGCTCACCTGCCGTGGAGCCCGGTCGGCGCACGCACCGCGCAGGGCCAGATTGCGACGGGAAAGGTCTTCGAGCAGGCGATCGTGGTCGAGGGCGCCGACGGGGCGAAGTTCACGGCGCGACGGATCACGCTCGTGCTCGACACCACGACCCGAGACGGCGATTCGGAGTTGCATCTCATCTCGACGATTCCCGCCGAGAAGGCGAGTGCGGCGGCGGTCGCGCAAGCGTACGCGGCGCGCTGGCGAATCGAGACCGCGTTCGGTCACATGGCGTCGTGGCTGGAGTCGGAGATCGAGACGCTGGGCTATCCGCGTGCGGCGCTGCTCGGATTCTGTGTTGGCGTGATGGCGTACAACACGCTGTCGGTGGTGCAGGGCGCGCTGCGCGCGGTGCACGGCGAGACGGTCGTGCAGGAGGAGGTCTCGGGCTATCACCTCGTCCATCAGGCCCGCGCCGACGTGGGCGGCCTCGACACGCTGCTCGAGGACAAGGACTGGGAGCCGTTTCGCCGCATGCCCGTGGCCGAGCTCGCGCAACTGCTCGTCGAGATCGTCCGGCACATCCCACTCGCAACGGTCAAGAAGGCGAAGCGTGGGCCGAAGAAGCCCGTCCCGAAGCGCACGCGCTTCAAGAATACCCCTCACGTCTCAACCAAGAAGCTCATCGATCGAGGCAACTCATGACGAGGCATGGGCGCGCTCATCCAACCAACGTTGACAGGGATGGTGTCGCGTGATCCGTCCCTACTGTCTTGTCGGGCCGTTGCCTCCCACTCATCGAGACAAGCTATGACGACGGCTTGCTGTACTTGACCGTGTCGTAAACCTCCTGGTGCTTCCACATCGCGAGCACGATCGACGCGACCTTTCGCGCGAGCGTCACCTTCGCGAGGTTGGGCTTCGT
>CAIOSS010000212.1 GCA_903860995.1 uncultured delta proteobacterium
CAGCGGCGCGAACCTCAACCACGCGTTCCTGGCCCGCGCGAACCTCAGCGACGCGAACCTCAGCGACGCGAACCTCACCGGCGCAGCCCTTATCGACGTCCGCTGCAACGCCGAAACCCGCTGGCCTGCTGGCTTCACCCCGCCGACCTGCGCCCCGTAGCGGGTGCCCGCGACGCGCCCACGCCCTCGGCATTCGTTGGCTTCGGGTTGGCTTCAGGTTGGCTTCGGGTTGGACCCCGCTTTGGCTCATGCGCCACACCAACGGGCAATGGGTTCTCTGTAAACCCGAGCGACGCCGTGCCGACGACGGCGCCGCGTGGGTTCGCCTACATCCCCCGAACCCGCAACCTCATCGTCGCCGGCCTCGCGCCCGTGCTCGCACTCCTGGCGCGGGGGAGGCCGCTCGCCCCCGCAGGCCACGCGACGAGGCCCGCGGCCCGCGGCGACGAAGCCCGCCCGCTATGGGAGCGTGATGCCCCCGTCCACGACCAGGATCGTGCCGGTGGTGAACTCGTTGCCGATCAGGAAGAGCAGGGCGTCGGCGATCTCCTCGGGGCGACCGATGCGCTTGAGCGGGGTCTTCGCCAGCAGGTAGCCGAGCACCTCGTCGCCCGCCGCGCGCGTCATGTCGGTGTCGCACACCCCCGGGGCGATCGCGTTGACGCGCACCCGCGGCGCAAGCGCGACGGCCATGTTGCGCGTGTACTGGATGACCCCGGCCTTCGCGGCCGAGTACGACGCGATCGCCGCCGTGCCGGCGATGCCGTTGTCCGACGCGATGTTGACGACGCAGCCGCGCCCCGCCTCCCGCATCGCGGGCGCGAAGGCGCGGGTGCAGTGCATCACGCCCGCGAGGTCGACGCCGAGGGTGCGCGCCAGGTCGGCGTCGCTCTGCTCGTCCCAGCTGCCGGGCTTCGTGATGATGCCGGCGTTGTTGACCAGCGCGTCGAGCGCCGCCCCGCCGAGGTGCGCGGTCACCGCGCGCGCCATCGCGTCGACCGCGCGGGGGTCGGCGACGTCGGCCTCCACGACGACGGCCTCGGCGCCGCAAGCGCGCACCCGCTCGGCGCTCTGCTCGGCGGCGTCGGCGTCACCGAGGTGGTTGATGAACACCCGCCGCGCGCCGGCGCGGGCGAGCGCGACGGCCATGGCCGCGCCGAGCCCGCGGCTCGCGCCGGTGACGAGCGCGCTGGTGCCCGCGACGATCACGACCGCACCCCCGCGTCGGCGGAGGCGCGGCGGCGCCGCGGGCGGGAGAGCATCGCGGTGAAGAACAGATCGGACGCGGATTCCCACATGGCGGCCGCAGCCTACCGTACGACGGCGCGAGGGTGTGCTGCGAGTCGGCTGCGAGCGTCCCGTCGGGCGGTGTCGCTCGCATCGCAGGTTCGCGCCGCGCGCCCGAGGCCCGACGACGCGAGCGCCCTCCGCGGCGAGTTGCGCGGCGCCGGCGCGGCGCTCGACGTGGTCGACCACGCGACGTGACTCACCGTCCCGGCCCGCGTCGACGCGGCGTCGGTCCGCGGGCCGGCGCGAGGCCCTCGCGGTTGCGGCGACCTGCGCCGCCGTGGCATCTCAGGGCGCATGAAGCTGGTCATTCTGGGCGCCTCGGGCGGCTGCGGCCGTCACCTCGTCGAGCAGGCCGTCGGGCGGCGCCACGAGGTCACCGCCGTCGCGCGCGCGTCCTCTTCGCTCGACGTGCCGACGGGCGCCCGCACGCTGCGCGGCGACCTCACCTCCGTGGCGTTTCTGCGCGACGCCGTCCGCGGACAGGACGCGGTGCTCTCCGCGCTCGGCCTGCGTCTGCCCGGCATCGCGCCGTGGCAGCGGCCGGTCGACCCGGATTTTCTCGACCGCAGCACGGCCGCGCTGGTCGAAGCGATGGGCGCCGAGGGCATCCGGCGGCTCGTGGCCATCAGCGCCGGCGGCGTGGGCGACAGCCATGACGCGGTGCCGGCGGCGTTTCGCGCGTTCATCGCCGTGAGCGCGCTGCGGTCGGTGTACCCCGCGCTCGGCCGCATGGAGCGCGCCCTCCTCGCGAGCGCCCTGGACGTGTGCATCTGCCGACCGACGGGCCTCACCGATGAGCCCGCGACCGGCCGCGCCGTGGTCGCGCGCGCCATCGTCGGCCGCGGCGCCATCCCCCGCGCCGACGTCGCCGCGTGGATGCTCGACGAGGTCGCGCGCCCCGCCTTCGCGGCGAAGACCCCGATGATCACCGTGACCGGCGCCGCGGGCGCGCCGCCTCGCCGCTGAGCGGGCGCTCGATCGCCTGGCGCGCGAGGGCCGGGGGACGCACCCGCGGGGCGACCTGCGCGACCCGGCGGCGGCCTCAGGCTCATCGGTGGCGAGCGACGTGTCGGGCTGGTCGTCGCGGCGCCTGCGCATCGCCGGCAGCGCGTCGCCGCTCACCACCCTTCGCTGCCAGGCTCGCCCTTGAAGGGGCCGACCAGCTCGGGGGTGATCCAGCCGCCGTAGAACCCGCCGGGCTGTGCGCTGACCGGCGCGCCGTCCACCGTGCACTCCAGCGCCGCGGGATAGAACGCCACGCATGCCGCCAGCGCCTCGGCGCCGGCCAGCGGCTGCGGATAGCTCCACCCCACGCCGGGCAGGCGGCGATCGCCGGCGACCAGCGACCAGTACTGCGCCGGGCCCTTCCACTCGCAGAACGAGCGGCCGGGCGCCTTCTCCAGGAGGTGCCGCGCGACGTCGTCCCACGGCAGGTAGAAGGTCGGGGGGTGGCCCGTCTCCAGCACGCGCACGGCCCGGCGGGTGCGGGCCACCTCGAGGTCGCCCCAGCGCACCACCACCTCGCGCGGGGCGGGCGCGAGCGCCGGCGGCCGGGGAAAGTCCCACACCGACGCCTCTCCCGGCGACGGCGCCTGTGCGAAGGGCGGGCGCGCCTGACCGCGCCAGGTCCAGTGCTCGCGCGCTGCTTGAATCCAGTCGGGAAGCTTCGGCATGGGTGGCTCCTGCCCTTCGATGACTCCAACGGGCGTGGAGCAGCACGGCGATTTCCTTTACCCCGCCGGGTACGCACCTCGGTGGCAGGTACGCCCTCCCATGGGCATCCACACCGCTTCACTTCTCCACCTGGCCATGCGTCGAAGCTCCGTCGCATCTCCGCGACCCACGCTGCGATGGCGTCGAGCGCCTCGACCTGCTTCGCCTTTTGCGCGTCGCTCAGCCCGGTTTCGGCCTCCGGAGGTGGTGTTGGCTTCGGGAGGGCGGATGTGCGAAGCACGCACTCGTCATGGACCGCCGAACGCTCGGGCTCGTCGTCCCCTTCGTCGCGATGTCGGGCCATGCGTCGAAGCTCGCGCAGACATCACCCCCGCTGCCGCGCGCCCCTCTCCATCAATGGCTGTCCTCTGGTCTCATTTTCATCATATTTTCTCGGCATTCTTTGGGGTCTCGTCCTCGCTTCGGACCGGGGTTGGTCGCGTCCCGCGCCTGCACCCCGGGCAAGCGAGCGTGGGCGCCCCTCACGGGGCTTCCAGAGGC
>CAIOSS010000213.1 GCA_903860995.1 uncultured delta proteobacterium
AAGCGCCTGCGCGGTGAGCTCGGCGGGCCCTTCCACGTGGGCGGCCTGGTGGGCCGGAGCACCGCCCTGGGGGAGATCTCCGATCTGGTGAAGCGCGTGGCCGACAGCGGCGCCACGGTGCTGGTGACCGGGCCGAGCGGCAGCGGCAAGGAGCTCGTCGCGCGGGCCCTGCACGCGGAGAGCAAGCGGGCCGCGGGGCCCTTCGTGCCCATCAACTGCGCGGCGATCCCCGACACGTTGCTGGAGAGCGAGCTCTTCGGCGTGCGCAAGGGCGCGTTCACCGACGCGCGGGTCGACCGGCCGGGGCTCTTCCGCGAAGCCCAGGGTGGGACCATCTTCCTCGACGAGATCGGCGACCTGCCGCTGGCGCTGCAGGCCAAGCTCCTGCGGGTGATCCAGGAGCGCGAGGTGCGGCCGCTGGGGTCGACGAAGGCGGAGCCCATCGACGCCCGGGTGGTGGCCGCCACGCACCGCGACCTGCGGGTTGCCGTGCGCGAGGGCCGCTTCCGGGAAGACCTCTTCTACCGCCTGGCGGTGATCGAGGTGGGGGTGCCCGCGCTGCGCGACCGACCGGAAGACGTGGTGCCGCTGGCCGAGCACTTCCTGAAGCGGGTGGTGGCGCGCTCGGGCAGCGCCGTGAAGGGCTTCTCGGGCGCGGCGCTGCGGAAGATGGAGGCGTACCACTGGCCGGGCAACGTGCGCGAGCTGGAGAACGCCGTCGAGCGCGCGGTGGCCATGGCCCGCGAGGAGTGGATCTCCCCGGAGGACCTCCCAGCGTCGCTCCAGCACCCCGCGCCGGTGGACATCCTCGCCGCGGCGGCGGAGCGCGAGATGACCCTCGACGAGCTGACGATGGCCTACGTGCACCGGGTGCTGGAGCGCACGGGCAACAACAAGAAGCGCACCGCGCGGCTGCTGGGCGTCGACCGGCGCACCATCCAGCGCTGGCTGGGCGAGGCGCAGACCGCGGACGACGACGACGACCGCAAGGTCACCTGAGCGGAGGAGACGGAAGAGCGATGAGCGAACGCACGGACGAGAGGCGCTGGGCCGCGGTGGAAGAGGCGATCGAGCTGCTGCACGAGGACGACGTCGACGGCGCCGTCGAGGCGCTGCGGGCGGTGCTGCTGGCCGACGCGGACAACGTGCACGCCCACTACTACCTGGGCCTGGCGTTCATGCGGCGCGACAAGGCCGGCGCGGCGCTGGCGGCCTTCGGGGAGGCGGCGCACCGCGACCCGGAGCACCTCGGCGCGCAGGTGTACCGGGGCTGGTGCCTGTACGAATTGGGGCGCTTCGAGGAGGCCATCGACGCGGGCGAGCGGGCGCTGGCGATCAGCGCCGACGACGATGACGCGCTGCACCTGCTGGGCATCGCCAACGCCGAGACGGGTCGCAAGGCGGCGGCGATGGAGTACCTGGAGAGGTTCCTGAAGGGGAGGCCATCCGCGGAGAACCGGGTCGACGCCGAGGCGCTGCTCATCACCTTGCGCGGCGGCGCGACGGTGATGCCGCAGGCGTGACACCGAACCTGGACCCTCTTTCCCTGATCGTCGTACTCTCTCCCTTGTCATGGGTGCCCTCAGGGAAGAGAACGTCGGCGATTCGATGACCACGATGGCGCAGTCGCCGCTGGCGAA
>CAIOSS010000214.1 GCA_903860995.1 uncultured delta proteobacterium
GGGCGTCGGCGCCCGCACGCCGCTCATGCTGGGGAAGCGCTGCCCCGTGCGGCCCGGGGCGTTCTGCGACGCGCGCAGCTCGGCCGTTGCGAAGAAGCTCTCGATCTCCGCGATGGCGCCCAGGCTCTTCCAGCCTTCGCCCGCGCGGGAGATCTCGTCCATCTTGCTGACCTTGCCCTCGAGGATCCATTTCTGGAGCACCGCGAGCGAGTCAAAGGGGATCACCGTCCCATCAGGTCGACGGAGGTTCCACACCTTCGCCGCGTCGGACTCCGAGGTGGGGCGGAAGATCTTGAACTGATGGCTGCAGTTCGTGCACTTGACCGTGGTTCCGCGCTCGGAGACCAGCGCGTCGTCAAATTCGTACTCTGCCTTGCAGCGTTCACATACGACGTCCATGCGCTTGGTCTGCCCTCTTCTCGCCGCGGGCTGCACGATAACAGACTGCCCTCCGCGGTGGCGAACCAACGACAGCGATCCCGCAGACGGCCCCTACAACCCCCGCTACACGCTCCCGGGCGGGCAAGCGCGTTGGGCGATCGTTCACGGGGGGGCTATGAACGTCCATTCACGCCGTCGATGACGGCCCGACCCGCGCGAACGATTGGCGGGACTTGAACTACGGCATGGGAGATGCTGAAGCGGTCCGTCGAAGCAGCCCAGCAACCTCACCGCTACCCATTTGAGCCCGTTCCGAGGGCTCAACCGTCCTGGAGGCGTCGCCATGCGCAAGCACCCCATCACCATTCAATCCTTCATGATCGTCGGCTCCCTCGGCGCGTGGCTCCTCGGTTGCCCGGTCTGGAGCGAAGAGGGCGATGGTCCCAACGCCTTCCCGGTCACCGACGCCGGGACCCCCACCGACAACCCCCCGATCGTCACCGACTCCGGCCCCCGCGCCTGCATGGTCGACCGCGACTGTCCCAGCGGCTACTGCGCCAGCGGCCGCTGCGCCACGGCGCCCTCGTGCACCTCCACCGCGAGCTGCCCCAGCGGCTCGTACTGCGAGACCTCCCGCGGCGCCTGCGTCCCCGGCTGCAGCGCGACCGCCGACTGCGCCCGCGTCGGCGCCGGCCTCGTCTGCGACACCGCCGCGCGGCGCTGCGTGCCGGGCGGTGGCTGCACCACCGACGCCCAGTGCGCCGCGACGCCCGCCACCCCGGTGTGCCTCGGCGGCACCTGCCAGCCCGCGGCCAACCAGTGCCAGTTCGACTACCAGTGCACGGGCTCGGGCCAGTCGTGCGTCGATGGCCAGTGCGTCGTCGGGGGCTGCACCGCGGCGAACGTCGCGACCGTCTGCGCCGCGGGCCAGGTCTGCACCAGCGGCCGCTGCACCTACCCCACGACCAACACCGACTGCGGCGGTCGCTGCACCAGCGGCCAGCTCTGCGTGAGCGGCACCTGCCTCGCGACCTGCACCACCGACGCCCAGTGCACGGCCGGCGGCCAGATCTGCCTCGGCGGGGTGTGCCGCGTCGACACCCGCCCGCGCCCCTTCTGCACCA
>CAIOSS010000215.1 GCA_903860995.1 uncultured delta proteobacterium
ATGCCGTTGCCCGCGATGGTGGTCACCATCTGGGTCGTGAGGTCGAGCCGGCGCACCGTCACGTTGGCCTGGTCGAGCAGGTACATCACCGTGCCCGTCGCATCGAGCACGCCCTTGGAGGGCTGCTTCAAGCGCGCCATGGCGAAGGGACCGTCGGTGGCGCCGGGGCCGCGCCCGAGGGTCACGTAGGTCATGCCGGTGGCCGGGTCCCACCGGCGGATCTTGTGGTTGTGCCAGGCCACCACGAGCAGCCGCCCGTCGGGCTGGAACATCAGGTCGGTGGGGTGGTTGAGCGCGACGGTGATGCCCGGCGCGCCGGGCTCGGTGAGGTCCGTGGGCATCGGCGGGCCGTCGCCGGGCTCCTCGACCCCCATGATGGTCTCGAAGGTGCCCGCCGCCGTGACGCGGCGGATGCGGTGGTTGTTCCAGTCGAGGATGATGGGTCGGCCGTCGGGCGCGAACTCCATGTCCATCGGCCAGTACATCATCGACTCGCGCAGCGGCCGACCGTCGCCGTTGTAGCCCGCGATGCCGGTGCCCGCGTACGTGCAGATGTTGCCCGGGGTCTGGTCGCAGCGGGTGATCGACTCCGGGGTGACGATGGGCGCGCGGGGGATGGCCTCGCCGAAGCGGTAGATCACGCCGCGCGCGAGGGCGCTGGTCTGGAGGTCGCCGCCGACGGTCCACACGGCGCCGGTCGGGTCGACCCACACCGCGTGGAAGTCGAGCTGCGTGCGCGGGGGCCGGGCGACCTGGCGCCACGACCCGCTGCGACGCTGGAAGAGCGCGCCCGCGTTGCCCACCGCGAGGGGCGAACCCGACTCCGGGACGAAGACCCCGCTCAGCCGCGGCGCCGTCTCGATGGGCACCGCGCGCCACGCGGCGGTGGCGCTGTCGGACTCCAGCACGATGCCCGACACGTTGCCGCCGACCGCGAAGCGCTGCGCGCCGCGGCCGTGTACGGTGAACAGCGGCCCGCGACCGGCCTCGGGCACCGCCTGCTGCGACCAGGCCGAGCCGTTCCAGTGGAGGAGCGCGCCGTTGGTGCCGCAGACCGACACGTCGTTGGCCGCGCTGCCGTAGACCTTGTACCAGATGGTGCTGTCGTTGAGCCCGCCGGGCGCCTGCTGCGCCGTCCACGCGGTGCCGTCGAAGTGCCACAGCACGCCGGTGTTGCCGTCGGTGTTGCCACCCACCGCCCAGACGTCGCTCGGGCTGGCGCCCCACACGCCGAAGAGGGTCGGGGTGCGCGCGGGGGTGGTCATGCGCTGTGTGACGCCGCGGACCGGGTCGTAGCGCAACACCGTGCCCTCGCTGCCCACCATGTAGACCTCGGTGGCCGACACGCCGTGCACCCACCAGAGGCTGCCGCGGCCGGCGCCGGTGTCGATGCGGTTCCAGCGCGTGCCGTCGAAGCGCAGCGCCTGCGGGCCGGTGCCGTCCTGGGCGTCGGCCCCGACGGCGTACACATCCGTCGCGGAGGTGCCCCAGATCGAGAGCATCGCGCCGGGGAGGTCGGACTGCACCGCCTGCCACTGGAAGCTCGGGGGGATCTCGTCGGCACAGCCCGACACCGCCATCCCCACCGCCACCATCACCAGCGACACGGCGCCAAACCCTGATCGACTACGAAATGCCATCGTCGCTCCTTCGCTTCGCGGCCTCACCCACAGCACGAGCCGTACCTCTTCGATCGTAGCCCAGCAGGCGCCGGAGGGTGAAGGCCCCGGCTGACCGGTGATAGGGTTCCGGCCGCGATGGATTCCAGGGTCGTTGGACTGCTCGCGATGATGGCCCTCGGGCTCGGCTGCACCCAGGCCGAGGTCATCGAGGTGGACGCCGGGTTCGCCCTGCGCGACCTCGGCGCGGTCACCGAGGACCTCGGTGTCACAAAGACCCCCGACGCCGCCTACGTGGACGAGGCCCCGATCGGCGAAGACGCCGCCGTGGGGGATGTCACTGCGGGGGACGTCGTCGATGCGAGCGAGCCCCGCGACGTGGGCCCGCCGCGCACGCTCGCCTGCGGGTCGATGGCGCGGGTGGACGACCCGGCGGGCGACACGGTGGTCCTCGGCAACGAGGCGGGCGGGCGCCTCACGCTGGTGCTCGACGTCGCGATCGCCAACGTCGGCGTCATCGCGCGCGGCCCCGTCGACCTCACGCTCAACGGCGAGTTCGTGCGCAGCGTGCGGGTGGTGCACTTCGTCGGCGAGGGGGCCGCAGCCTCGACGCTGCACGCGCCGCGCGAGGTGGCGCTGGAGCGCGGCGGCACGCCGACGGCGCCCTTCGTCGACGTGACGGGGCACAACACCATGAGCTGCGCGAGCGACTGCGAGCCCGGGCGCGTGCCGGGCGACCGCGGATGCAACTCCGCCGCCCAGGTGATGACGTACTTTCAGCGGCGCTTCGGCGAGGGGCGGCGGATGCTGCACCTCCAGACGAGCACCCTCGACGGGCTCTACATCTTCGCCCGACACGGCGGCTGCTGCCTGCCCTGACAGCGCGGACCGCGGAGCCCGCTCACCCGCCCGGTCGTCGCGGCGGCGGTCCCTCGACCCGCGGCGGTGTCCCGACGATCGGCAGCCGCCGGTGCGTCGCGTGCGCCGCGTAGTGCCCGCGCACCACGTCGGCCATCAGGTCGACGAAGGCGTCGGCGTCGTTGACCGCGCTCGCCCGGGTCATCGTCAGCCCGATGGCGTCACAGGTCTCGCGCAGCTCGTGGTCGAGGTCGTACAGCACCTCGACGTGGTCGCAGACGAAGCCGATGGGGGACACCACCGCGGCCTCCAGTCCCTTCGCCCGCTCCGCCCGCAGGTAGTCGTTCACGTCGGGCTCCAGCCACGGGTCTTCGGGCCGCCCGCTGCGCGACTGGAACACCACCGCGTGCCCCGTGCGCCCGAGGCGCTCCATCACCAGGCCCGCGGTCGCCTCCAGGTTCGCCACGTAGCGGCTCTCCCTCGCCATGCTCATCGGGATGCTGTGCGCGGTGAACACCACCCGCGCGTGCTCCCGCTTCTCCGCCGGCAGTCGCGACAGCGCCTCGGCCACCCGCTGCGCGTTGGCGAGCACCAGGCCCTCGTGCGCGAACCAGTCGCCCACGAAGCTCACCTCGACGTCCGCGAGGCCCTGCGCGGCGAGCTCCTTGCGCGCGTCGGCCACGTTCACCTTGTACTGCCCGCAGCTGGAGTAGCTCTTGTGCCCCGCGGTGATGAAGCCCACCGCCCGCCGCACGCCCGCGCGCGACATCTCCGCCAGGGTCTCCGCCAGGAAGGGCCGCCAGTTGCGCATCCCCACGTACACCGGGAGCGACGGGCCGTAGGCCGCGAGCCGCGCCGCGAGCCCCCGGGCCTGCGCCATCGTCAGCGCCGTGATCGGTGACACGCCCCCGAAGAGCTCGTAGTGGTGCGCGACCTCCGCGAGGCGCTCCGGGCTCACCCGCCGCCCTCGCAGCACGTTGTCGAGGAAGGGCCGGATGTCGTCCATCCCCTGCGGGCCCCCGAAGGACACCACCAGCACCGCGTCGAAGGGTCGGCCTGCTACCACTGTACGGTCATTCATCGTGTGCGCGGTCGGATGCTCAGATGCCCGCGTCGGTAGCGCGCTTCCAGCCAGCCCCGGTCATCATGGCCGACCCGAGGCGCCGCCACTGCGCGTGCGCCATCTCCCGCAGCCCCGCGGCGTCGAGCAGCGAGCCCACGGTCTCGCCCGCCAGGTCGGCCCCTACCGCGACCAGCTCCTCGGCGAGGGCCGCCCGCAGCGCCGCCCGCTGGGCGTTGTGCGCCACCACCGCGGGGGCCATCGCGTCGATCTCCGCCCACGCCACGCGCCGCAGCCGCTTCGCCCCGTTGGCCTCGGTGCCCTCCAGCGCCTTGGCCACCCCGGCGCCCCAGCGCTTTCCCAGGGCCCTGGAGGTCTCCTCGCTCTTGAGCCGCTCGGCGATGCGCTGCTGCACGTTGGACATCGCCCCGTCGACGAAGTCCCCCACGCGGTCCATGAGCTGCCGCTGGATCTCCTCGCCGACGCCGCCCAGCATCTTGCCAGCGGCCTTCGCGCCGAAGGACAGCGCCCCGCGGAGCATGCCCCCGCCCACCGCGGCGGCCCCTCCCCCGGCGCTGGCCTTCTGCACGAAGGAGGTCAGCGACTCGGTGAGCGTGGCCTTCACCCCGTCGCGCACCCGCTCGCTCGCCACGAGCTCGTCGACCATCTTCGGCGGCAGCGGGCGCGGCCGTCCCGCGCGCTCCACGATGCGCGCCGCGGCCTCGTCGGGCAGCCAGTCGCGGAGCTTCACGTCGCTCTTCGCCGCGCGGTCGAGCAGCCGGTCGCGCAGCGGGACCATCACCCGCTCGTTGAAGCCCGCGACGCGCTCGGGGTCGCCGAGGAGGTCGAGCGTCGCGAGGGCGCCCTCGGGGTCGAGGAAGGCCCCCACGGGCTGCGCGCACAAGCGCTCGAAGGAGTCGTCGAGGAGGGCGAGGAGGTCGGCGTCGGGGGCATCCATGGGCGGCGTTTGTACCCCAACCGCCGGTCCGCCGCGTAGACCCTCAGCGTCGGCCCACCTCGCCGCCGAGGGCGTCGCCGTCGGACACGCGGTGGGCGAGGTGCGTGCTCCGCGAGGCTCCTCAGCCGTGCAGCTCCCGGGCGCGCAGCGCGAGGCCGCTCGCCACCGAGGTGAGCTCGTCGCCCGCGCGCAGGCGGTGCTCGCCGAAGCGCTCGACGAAGATCTGCCGCACCGCCGGCACCATCGAGGTGCCGCCCGTGAGGAACACCCGGTCGACCTCCGCGGGCTTCACGCCGGTGTGGGCGAAGAGCCGGTCGATGCAGCCGCGCAGCAGCTCGAGGTCGCCCGCGATCCAGCGCTCGAAGTCCTCCCGCGAGACGGGGACGTCGATGTTCACGGGGTCGTCGACGAAGCGGAGGTTCACCATCCCCTCGCGGGAGAGCTTCACCTTGGTGCCCTCCACCGCGCGGTGCAGGTCGAAGCCGAGGTCGTCCTCGACCAGGTGGAGCAGCGCCGAGAGGGCCCGCGGGTCGGGGCACTGGTCGCGCATCTCCTTCACGAAGCGCAGCGTCTCGCGGCTGCGCAGGAACGACAGGTGGTGCCAGCGCCGCACGCGCTCGTAGAGCCACGCCGGCACGGAGATCTCCTTGCCGTCGAGGTAGGAGCGGTAGCTCGAGCCCTTGCCGAGGCGCGGCGACACCACCGCGTCGACCACCTCGCCGTCGAAGACGTCGCCCGCGAGCCCGACGCCCTCGGTGCCGAGGATGCGCTGCGCGGACGGGTCGCGGCGCGCGCCGGGGCCCACGCGCACCAGGCAGAAGTCGCTGGTGCCGCCGCCGAAGTCGCCGATGAGCACGAGCTCGTCGTGGTCGAGGCGCGACTCGTAGAAGTACGCCGCGCCGACGGGCTCGTACTCGAAGGTCACGTCCTCGATGCCCGCGAGGGCCAGCGCGGCGCGCAGCCGGTCGAGGGCGCGCTGCTCCTCGGCGGGGGTGTCGGCGTTGGAGAAGCGCACCGGCCGCCCCACCACGAGGCCCTTCACCACCGAGGCCGGGTCGCCGAGCGCGTCGCCGCACTGCGCGCGGATGCCGCGGAGGATGAGCGCGATGAGCTCCTCCAGGGTGTAGCTGCGCTCGAAGACCGTCGTCGAGCGCAGCAGGTCCGTCGCCAGGTACGACTTGAGCGACTGGATCAGGCGCCCGGGCGCCACGGCGTCGCGGTAGTGCTCCAGCGCCTGCGGGCCGGCGTAGGCGCGCACGCCCGCGCGGATGTCGCGGTCGTTGGGGTCGAAGAAGAGCACCGAGCGGAAGGTGCTGCTCGGGCCCTCGCGGGTGGCGAAGCGCACGAGCTCCGAGCGCCCGTCGGCGTGGGCGAGCGCGAGGGCGCTGTTGGTGGTCCCGAAATCGAGGCCGATGAAGCGGTCCATGAGCGGTGTTGGGCCTCTGGTGGGGAGCTGACAGGTCGGGAGAAGGGTCGGGCGGGATAGCCCAAGCCCCCTCCCGGGGGCAACACCCCGCTCCGTGGTTGTGCGCTAGTCTCGCGGGCACCGATGCGCGTTCGCTGGATCGTCCTCGCCCTGTGCTGCTGCCTCGTGGGCGCGCTGCTCTCCCTTCGCCCCTCCCTCGTCGACGCCCAGCACACCGGCGGCAGCTTCGGCGGCTCGCGCTGGGGCAGCGGCGGCGGCTCGGCGCCCACCAAGACCTGGGGCCAGAAGACCGGCGGCGTGTCGCGGCCCTCCTCCTGGGGCAGCAGCTACGACCCCGACCGCAACCGCCGGCCGCGTTACAACAGCGGGTCCCACGGCGGCGGCGGCGAGTGCGCCGCCTCGCTGGCGATGGTCACCATGGGGCTCGTCGGCGGACTCGTCGTGGGCCGAAGAGAGCGCCGCCAGCGGCCGTAGGGGCTGCTACACCACGTCGCAACCCCAGTGGCCCTCTCCCTCGACCGCGTCTCCCGCGCCCTCGCCGCCTCCCCCGATCGCTGGACCTACGAGGGCGACGTCCGCTGGCGCGCCGCCGTGGCGGTGATCCTGCGCGAGCGCGCCGGCGCCGTGGAGGTGCTGGTCATCCGCCGGGCCGAGCGCGCAGGCGACCGCTGGTCGGGCCACGCGGCGCTCCCGGGCGGCAAGGTGAGCGCGGCGGACGCCACCATCGACGACACGGCCCTGCGCGAGACCCTGGAGGAGGTCGGGCTCGACCTGCGCGCGCTCGGCGCCCGGCGCCTGGGTCAGCTCGACGACCACCCCTCGCTCAAGCAGCGCAGCTGGGCGCGCTTCACCGTCGTCCCCGTGGTGTACGCCATCGAGGGCGACCCCCCGTTGACGCTCGACGCCCGCGAGGTCGCCGAGGCCATGTGGGTGCCCCTCGACGAGGTGCGCCGCACGCAGGGCTCGATGCTGTGGTGGTTCCGGCCGCTGAAGGCCATCCCGGTGAAGCTCCCGATGCGCCTGCCGCGCTGGCAGTGGCGCGGGCTCACCATCTGGGGCCTGACCTACGGGATGCTGCGCGAGCTGATGGAGCGCGCCGACGAGGCGCCCTGACCTTACCGGGATCGGTAAGGCCAGAGGCCCCGGCGGCGGGCTCGGGTCACTTCTTGGAGGGGGAGGAGGAGCGGCGGCGGCGGCGGAGCGAGGGGATCGCCACCGCGAGGGCGCCCAGGCAGAGCGCCGCGAGGCCCGGGGCGTCGGTGGCGCCCGGGTTGACCGAGCACGCAAAGCCGTCGCCCGCGTAGGAGTAGCGAGCGACCGGAGCGCCCGCGTCGGTCACGCCGGCGTCCGGCGAGGCCACGCAGCGGCCCGCGGTGGTGTCGCAGATCGGGAGGCCCGGATCAGTGCAGTTGGCGTTCGCCATCGCCGACGGGAGCATCGCGTTGACGCGGTTGGCGCCGTCCTCGCGGGCATCGCTGTCGGGCAGGCAGTCGTTGTCCGAGTCCCGGTCGAGGAAGTCGGGGTTGTCCGACGCGCCATCGGTGTTCGCCGGGGTGGTGGGGTTGGCGCCCGCCTCGTCGCGGTCGAGGTCGCCGTCGCCGTCGGCGTCGGTGTCCCGGTACGAGGGGTTGCCGTCCATGTCGACGTCGTCGTCCGTCGTCGGGTCGAGCATGCGCTCGACGCGGGTCGGGATGGTGTCGTTGTCGTCATCCGGATCGAGGTAGTCCGGGTTGTCGGTCATGTCCGTGTTGCGGGGCGACGCGAAGCCGCCGCCGCCGAGCTCGTCGCGCGTCGGCACGGTGTCGCCGTCGTCGTCGGGGTCGAGCGGGTCGATCATCCCGTCCATGTCCGAGTCGCGCGGGGTGGTGGTGCCCCCGGAGCCGAGCTCGTCGCCGTCGCGGATGGAGTCACCGTCCGTGTCGGGGTTGTCGGGGTTGGTCCCGATGCGGGTCTCGGTGTCGTTCGGGATGCCGTCGCCGTCGCGGTCGCCGCCGCCGGGGCCGGTGCCGCAGACGCCGGTCATGCGGTTGCACACCATCCCCATGCCGCAGTTGTCGTTGGGGTCGAGCGCCGGCCGCGCCGGGTCGACGCGGGCCGCGCCGTCCTCGCGGGGGTCGTTGTCGGGCACGCAGTCGTTGTCCGAGTCGCGGTCGAGGAAGTCCGGCCCGTCGGTGCTGCCCACCGCCATGTCGCTGTTGAGCGGGGTCATCGGCGAGGAGCCCGCCTCGTCGCGGTCGAGGTCCAGGTCCCCGTCCGAGTCGAGGTCGCGGTAGGACGGCGTGCCGTCCATGTCGAAGTCGCGGCCCATCGAGCCGTCGCGCGCCTGCTCGACGGCCGTCGGGATGGTGTCGTTGTCGTCGTCCGGGTCGAGCCAGTCGGGGTTGTCGACCGTGTCGGTGTTGCGCGGCGCGGCGAAGCCGCCGGGGCCCAGCTCGTCGCGGGTCGGCACCGTGTCGTTGTCGTCGTCGACGTCGCGGTAGTCGGGCTCGGCGTCGCCGTCGGTGTTGCGCGGGCTCGTCACCCCGCCGGTGCCGAGCTCGTTGATCGTCGGGATGCCGTCGCCGTCGTCGTCGGGCTCGCGGAAGTCCGGCGTGCCGTCCATGTCGGAGTCGCGCGTCGGCCCCTCGGTGAGGTCGGGGATGGTGTCGCCGTCGGTGTCGAGGGCGGCGCAGGCCATCGCGCTGACGGCCTGGAAGCGGATGCCGTCGATGGCGAAGTCGTTGCCGCGGTCCGTCGGCTCGTTATCGACCACGCGGAACACCGTCGAGCCCGAGCGCGTCGCGCGGTGGATGCCGCCCACGAAGTCCCAGAACAGCACCTCGCCGTTGGACGGGCGCAGCCGGAGCTCCGGCGTCACCGGGGTGCCGTCGACGGTGATCACGAGGCGGGCGGTGAGCTGCCCGCGCGGGATGTTCTCGCCGCCCCAGTCGGCGACGTTGAACTGCACCACGTAATCGCGGCCCGCCTCGACGAGGACGTTGGCCTGGTACGCCGTGCGGACGCCGATGCCGTTGAAGAGCGCCGCGAAGCCGTCGCCGTTGGCGTCGGCCCAGCGCACGCCGCCGAAGGGCGGGAACTCGGGGTTCCACCCGGAGGGGTTGTTGGTGACCGTGAAGTTTCCTTCCGGCCCGCCGCCGCCGAACCCGTCCCTGAGGTTGCGCGAGTCGTCGAAGGTGTAGTCCGACGTGAAGCCCACGCGGCCCATGATGAAGTCGCCGTTGGGGGCGAGGTTGCTGGTGGTGTCGCGGCAGCCGAAGCCGAACTCCACCCGGCACGCCGCGCTGCAGCCGTCGCCGTCGCGGGCGTTGCCGTCGTCGCACTCCTCGCGAAACGACCCCGCGCCCGCGCGGATGGAGTCGCCGCAGAGGGCCACGCAGGTCGCGCCCGGGGTGCTGCACCGGAAGCCCGGCTCGAGGATGCAGGTGGTACCGCAGCCATCGCCGCCCGCGCGGTTGCCGTCGTCGCAGGTCTCGCCCGCGTTGACGACTCTGTTGCCACAGGTGATCGGCTGGGCGAACACAGCCGTCGGGGGGAGCAGGGCAAGGACGCCTGCAAGTCCCCAATGCCATCGGTGAAATCGTCGTCTGTTCACGCTTGAACCCTCCAAAAGAGATGGTGCGCTGCGCACTACGAGAACACAACGCACATCTCCCCCGCCAACGACTGGCAACGCTGGTCAGGAATTCGCGGTGCGGCGTGCGCGTCGGCGGCGGCGTCGGGAGAGCGCGAGCGCCAGGGCCGGGAGCGCGAGCCCGACGCG
>CAIOSS010000216.1 GCA_903860995.1 uncultured delta proteobacterium
ATGTCGTGGCGGCGGGACGCGCGCCCGCCGTGGTCAGCGACAGCTGTCAGACCCGGCGGGCGTCAGGCGTCTGGCCCACCGAGCGAAGGAGAAGAACCCGATGACCCGCAAGACCAGCAGCACCCCACGATTCGCCGTCAACCGGGCCTCGGGCGAGAGCTACGACGCCTTCGCGCGGAGGGCCCACCGCACGCACACGTCCGACGCGCTCCGGGCGAAGGTCTACGAAGGGCGATGGCTCCCGGCGGAGGAGTACGAGCGGCTGACCGGGCGACCGGGCCGGCCGGTGCCTCCCGTCGTGCTGGAGAGCCCGACATCGGTGGGCGAAGAGGCGCTCGGTGGGGGTCCCACGACGACGTCGTCGAGAGGGAGCGCCCTCGCCGAGCACTCGCGTGCGCTCGGGGGACAGGCCCTCATGGCCGCAGCGATGAGCGTCGCGACCGACCTCGCGCAGGGCCGGAGGGTCGACGTCGCATCCACCGGGGGACGCGCGGTGCGCTCGGCGGCGAGGTCGGCGGCCGTGGGCGTGGTGCGCACCGGCGTGGAGCAGGTCGCCGAGCGGGTCGTCGTTCGGGCCGCGGTGCAGGGCGTCGTGAAGACGACGCTGCGCACGAACGCCGTGGGCCAGATGGCGGCGCTGCTCGTCGACCAGACCGTGGACACGGTCCAGTGGGCGCGCGGGAAGGTCGACGCCGCGGAGTACGGCCGGCGCAGCGCGGGCAACGTCGCCGACGCGGCGGGCGGCCTCGCGGGAGCAGCCGCGGGGGCGGCGATCGGATCGGTGGTCCCGCTGGTGGGCACGGCCGTGGGTGGCGTGGTGGGCGCGATCGTGGGTTCGCTCGCGGCGCAGCGCGTGACGCGGCGGCTGGTGTGAGCGTGCCTCGAGGAGCGCACCAGTGGTCGGCGGCTTCCCGCGCGAGAGGGGCTCTCGTCAGCGGTCAGAGAAGCCGTCTCAACGGAGTTCAGGTCACGAGAAGGAGATCGTCATGAGCGGACTGTCCAGCTTCAACAACCTCGGCGAGACCATCGCCAGGGCCTTCGGCGGCAAGCACACGGCGCGCGGTCGAGCCGCCGGAGGAGGCGCCACTGCGGGCGCCGCGATCGGATCAGCCGTCGCAGGCCCCGCGGGCGCGGTGGTTGGCGCAGCGATCGGAGGCGGTGTCGCGGTGGTGCTGCACGAGAAGTACAGCGACTGAACCCAATCCCTCCTGCGATCGAGCGGGCGGCGTCCATCGGGGCAAGGGTTCCGGCACCGACCGCAACCCAGGCCGATGGTTCACTGCGCGACTCGCTGCGCTCGTCCTCGAAGGCGCTCAGCGATACTCGAAGGTCGGGTTCAGCACCTGCAGCGCGGGCCCCTCCCCCGCGTAGCCGCTCTGTTGCGACAACCTCTCCGTGAAGGGCGAGAATCGCCGGAGCGTGCTGTCGTCGGTGGCCTCGGCACAGACCTCCATCGACAGCTCGAACCATGCGCGGGCCTCCTGGGTGCGTCCGCTCCGCAACAGGAACTCACCGAAGTGGCGAGCCACGAGCTCGGTCGGGTGCGAGCGCATCTCGCCCGTGCTGAGCAGGCCGAACAACGCACCGGTCGGGCCGAGTTCTCGGAGCCACTGCGGCGCCTTCTCGGGGGGGACCAGGGACCAGGCGAGCGAGCGGGCCACGAGGTCGAGCGTGAAGCGAAGCGCGGGCGTCTCCCGGATCGCGCTGCACATCGCCTTCATCTTCCCCGGATCGAGGGAGTCCGTAGAGGCCAGTCGCAGCGCGGCCGCGACGCGCGCGTCGCCTGCTCCCAGCCGACCCCGTTCGAGCTCGATCCTGGCGACCACCGTGGCGTTGAAGGCCAGGTCGTTCGGTGAGTCCGCGAAGTGACGCCGCGCCTTCAGGGCGAGGCGCAGCGACTCGTCGCAGCGGCCGAGAAACGCGTAGGTGCGGGCGATGCTCCCATAGGCTCGGCCCCGATCCACGTCGAGGACCTCGGTCTCGGGACGGCCGTCCTCCGCGATGGCCTCGAACTCCGCCGGGAGCTCGGGAAGGTCGTTCCCCGTGGGGGTGGGGCCGGCCAGGGCGAGGAGCGCGCCGGCCTCGTCCACGGCCTCCCGGAGCGCGATCGCGGATGCTTCGAGGCGTTCGCGCAGCTGGTCGGCCTCGTCGGCGTCTCGCGCCGGGAGGCGGTTCTGCAGGGCGACGTGGTCGAGGTTGCGGACGTTGAGGCGCTCGGCCAGGAGCGCCAGGGAGGCGCCTCGCGCGAAGAGTCCCTCCGCAAAGGCGAGCGCCGCGGCGGCCTGCGCCACGTCCCCGCGGTGGTTGGCGCACTCCATCACGGCGCGCCAGAGGCGCACGCCCAGCTCCGGCGGCGCCAGGGCGACGAGCCGGTCCGCGAGCCTCGTCGGGCCGCTCCAGGCCCCGCGGAGCGCGCTCCACGCGCCCTCGTAGCTCCCGCCCCTGGCCGCCAGGACCGCGTCCACGCCGCCGAGGAGGGCGACCGGCAGCGACCGGAGCGCGGCGTCGGGCGCGTCACCCAGCGCGGTGATCGAGCGGTCCCAGAGGTCGCGGGCGACCGCGGCGGTGCCCTCGCAGCCCCATTGGAGACCGCGGGTGCCGCTGCGGCGAGCGGCCAGTTGGCCGTCGATGACGGCGAGGCGGCGAGCGGCCCGTACGAGGTCGGGCGGATCTTCGCGGAGGGAACGGTCCACCGCGCGGAGGTCGGCGAGGTTCTGCACGGAGACGATGAGGTGACCCGGCCGGCGGTCGTCGATCAACGGGCCGAGGGCGCTGGCGAGCGGCTCATCCGGCAGGTCGCGCGCGGCGCCGTAGAGACGATTGCAGAGCACGTCGGCGAGCACGATGCCCGGATGGGCGCCGGGGTTCTGGGCCGAGCGGGCGCGCACCTCCCCGACGGAGGGATACCGAGGCAGCAGCCCGGGGCCCTCGCGGCCCAGCGCGTCGACGGCGCTGCGGACCTCGACGTCCATCGCAAAGCGCGCTCGCCCTCCCTCTTCGCTCCTCTGTGCGATGGCCTGGCGGGCGGCGCGTTCGAGGTCCGCCTCCTCCAGGGGCACCGACCGGGTGGCCGGGCACAGGTCGAGCCGCTCCCCGCCCCGCAGGGCGACCAGGCGTACGGCGAGGTCGAGGGCACCGCCCAGCATCCGTAGGTATCGGCCCAACGACGGCGTCTTCTGGCCGCCGCCTTCGGCGCGATCGACCACGGCGAACCAGATCCCTTGCACCTCCGTGACGAGACGCCGGGCGGTCGATTGAAGGAAGAGGCGCTGTTCATCCCCCAGCTCCGTGGCGTGCGGCGGCATGGCGATCCGCATGCTCGCGCAGGCGCTCCTCAACGGGGCTCGCAGTGCGTCGTCGAGCTCCTCGGCCGTGCCGGGGCATAGGACTCCGCCGATCACGAAGGCGTTGCGCTCGAGCTCCTCCCCGGCGCCCTCGAAGCGGCCGGATTCATCGAGGCAGAGAGTCCAGTTCTTCATCATGCTCGTTCTCCACCGGGGCCCCATCGATCGGCGCGCGAGCACCATACAACGATCACGTCGCGGGACCGGGGCGTCGACGATTCGCCAGTGCAGCCGTCAGCGCGCAGGGGCTCCGCCCGTCTCTCGCTTCATGAACACCCACGAGGCCTTGTCGTCCGCCGCGGCTGCGCGTCCCTCCGGTCTCGACGCCCTCGCGCATCGCCTCGCGCTCCCGGCGGGGCGTGACGGTGAGCACCTCGACCTCGCGACCACGCGCCTCGCGGCCTTCGGCCTGAGGGGCGTCCGCGCCTCGCTGCGTTCGCTGCTCTCCGATCCGGCGGCGCTCTCGGCCGTGGCGTCGCGCTCGTACCGCCATGGCAACGGCTTCCTCAAGATCGTGCTGCACCGCTCACAGGGGCTCTCCCTGCGGCTGCACGTCCAGGACGGCTCCGCCGAGGAGAACGTCCACGATCACCGCTGGACCTTCGCGTCCACGGTGCTCACGGGCGCCCTCGACCACGACCTCTTCCACGACGTCGCCGCGGGCCGCGGCCTGCGCTTCGACGAGTGGCGCTACGTCCGTGACGCTCACTCCGCGCAGAAGCACGCGCTCGGACCAGCCTGGGTCGAGCGCCACAGCCGACATTTCGTGAGCGCCGGCCAGAGCTACTGGCTCGGGGCTTCGCACCTCCATCGCATCCGGTGGTCGAGCCCCGGCACGTCCACGCTCGTCGCGACCTGGGCCGCGGAGCGGGCCGACAACCGGCTGCTGTCCTCGACGGAGGTCGTCCCGGCGACCGCGATCGAGCAGCTGTCAGCGAACGCCCTCGCCGCGAGTCTCGAGCGGTACCTGATCACCACGGCGCCCGCTGGGCGAGCCCGTTGAGAAGGCAACGAAGGGAGCGCCATGTACATCGCGTTGGAAGGGGTGAAGGGCACTGGCAAGACGACCGTCTTCACGCGGCTGCGCGAGGCGCTGCTCGCCGACGGGATCCCGCTCTCGGTGCTCTGCCCGACGCGGCCGGTGTCGCCGCCCAACCTGGTCGAGCGCATGGCCCGCGTGCCGGCGCTGCGGGGCTGGGACGCCTTCCGCGAGCGGCTCTACGCCATGCGCTCGAACTACCACGCGCGCCGGACGTCGCGCCCGCCCGGGGCGCTCCTGCTCGGCGACCGCAGCCGGCTCACGTCCTACGTGACCCGCTGGGACGGCGCCTCCGCCGACACCCGCAGGGCGTGCCTCGCCCGCGTCGACGCGATGGAGCCCGTCATCGGACTCCCCGACCACGTGCTGTACCTCGACGCGCCGCCGGAGGTCCTCCGCGATCGGCTCGACCGGCGCGACCGGCACTACGGCCGCGAGGACGAGACCCCCGCCCGTCTGACGGCGCAGCGCTCCGCCTACGACGACCTCCGACGCCACGCCACCGAGCTCGGCCTCGCGGGCCTGCGCTGGCACCGCATCGACGCCGGGGTCGGCCTCGACGAGGTCGTCGACCAATGCCTCCACACCGCACGAACCCTCTTCCGCAAGGAGCGATCGTCATGAACGCATGCGTCTATGTTTCCCGGGATGGCCTGGCGCGGCTCGAGTCGGAGCTTCGCCGGATGGAGTCCGAGTTCCGCGAGCTCTGCGACGAGCGTACGACCGCGTGCGAGCTCGCGGGCGACGGCTGGCACGACAACCCCTACCTCAACCTGCTCCAGCAGCGCGAGGCCGCCAAGAGCCGCGAGCTGTTCGAGCAGCGCGACCTCGTCTCCCGCGCGCGGGTGGTCGAGTATGCGCGCCCCGAGCGCCCGGTCGTCCGCGTGGAGCTCGGGTCGATCGTCGAGCTGCTGGTGACGGACAACCAGACGGGGCGCGACGAGTCCATGGTCTGGGAGATCGTGGGCTACGGGGAGGGCGACCGTTCCGTCCGGCGGATCGCCTACACCTCCCCGATGGCGGCCGCGGTCCTGGGCCGCGAGGTGGGCGACATGGCGGAGGCCACGCTCCCCCAGCGGCAGGTGAGCGTGGAGGTCGTCGCGCTGCACCCGACCTGGTCGGCGGCGAGGCGCTCGACGCAGCCGGAGCAGGGCGCCATGTAGTCATCCGACGACGAACGCCGCGGCGGGGGAAGCGCCCGATCAGGGTCCGCGGGGCCGCGGCGTCATCCGATCCGAGGAGGTCAACAGACCATGCAGAACCACCATCGTCCGTATCAGCAGCCCCCGTCGTGGTCCGTCGAAGAGCACGAGACCCGCGAGCAGGGCGTCTGGATCGCCCGCCTCGTCTCGAGCATCCTTGCGGCGGGCTGGAACGCCCTCTGGATGGGCCTCGCCTGCGTCCTCGCCGGGTGCGTCGCGACGCTCGCCGTCCTCCACCGCCCGGCCTCGTTGCAACGCGCGCCGGCTCCGGCCGCGGCGCCCGTGGCGCTTGCGCCCATCGTCGGTGAGTCCGAGCTGCGGCTCGTGCGGGAGGAGCTGGCCTCGCTGCGCCAGCAGACCACCGAGATGGAGGCGCGCCAGCGGGAGGAGCGCAGCCGTGCGGCCTTGGAGCGCCTTGCCGCGGAGGAGGAGCGGGCGCGCACCGGGCGCCTGCTCGACGCGGAGCGAGAGCGTCGGGTGCGCGCCGAGGAGGAGCGTGACCGGGCGCTCGAGGAGCGCTCGAGCAGGCCCGCCCCGGTGACGATGGCGTGGCCCGCGCCTCCGCCGGTGGTGACCCCGATGAACCTCCAGGCGTTGGTGACGCAGCAGTTGCTCCAGCAGATGGCGCATTCGATGCCGATGCCCATGGAGCCATGGCCCGTCGTTGAGCCTTAAAGGAGAAGCGTCACTGCGGGCACGCTGACGATGAACTCCCCCGCCTCCGCGACGAGCTCCTCTCCCGACAATACCGACCCCGCCCCGGACGACAGTTTCGCATTGCCAAGCCCGGCGGCGGCCACCGGGTGCTCGCCCTCTCCTGCGTGCGCGACCGCATCGTGCAACACGCCCTCGCCTCCGCGCTCTCCTCCCACTTCGACTCCGCACTCCACCCATCCGCCTTCGCCTGGCGCCGGGGGCGCTCGACGCGCGACGCCCTCGTCGCCGTCGACCATGCGCTCGCCGATGGGCGCCAGTGGGTCTTCCGTGGAGACATCGAGGAGTTCTTCGACCGCATACCGCCGTCGCTCCTGCTGCGCGGCCTTCAGGACCTCACCGCCGACAACGACCTCGTCGCCCTCATCGAAACCCTGCTCTCCGCGGGCGCGCTGCTCGGCGGACGGATCCTCGACCCCACCCTCGGAACCCATAGGCGTTAAGCTGCGATCGTCGGTAGCCCTCGTGAGATTGCGATTGCGCGAGAGCTCCGGGTCGGGCACGGCAGCGCCATGGACACGCAAGGTGGGCTCGCAGGCGACTGGGCGATGATCGAGGCGCAGCTGCCG
>CAIOSS010000217.1 GCA_903860995.1 uncultured delta proteobacterium
ATGGGGCACGCGCATTCGTCGCCCGGTGGCGCTGTCGATCTCCTTCTCCACCCTTGCGACCCTTGCGACCCTTGCGGTTCTTCTCCTCCGATGCACAGCGATGATCGCGGGCGTGGGAGGGCTCTCCGCTCAGCCCGTCCATCCTCCTGCGCCTACCGCTGCGGCAGGGTCACGAGGTCGCAGCGCACGTGCACCGCGTCGACGCCGCCGCCCACCTCGTCGACGTTGGCCATCACCGCCACCACGCCGTCTTCGGCGGGCAGCAGCACCGGCGGCGCGATCACCCGCGCCCGCAGCGGAAACACGTCCCGCCTCGGAAACGGCGTGCCCGCCCCGTCGAAGTACACCAGGTAGGCGTGCAGCCCGCCCGCCACGGTGTCGCCGTTGGTCGCGAGGTCGTAGAGCACCCCTTCGCCGCCGGTGATCATCGTGTGCCCGAGGGGGGCGCCCTCGAGGTCGCGCGTCGTCCACAGCCGCGGCGTCTCCACCTGCAGCCGCCCCCGCGCCACGGGCAGCGTCGAGACCGCGAGCCCGCGGCCCTCGGCCCACTGCGACAGCACCAGGGAGCTTCCGCGCATCGTCGCCGCCGTGGGGTACGGGCCCAGGCCCAGGCGAGCGGGCTCGCCCGAGGGCTCCAGGGTGTCGGTCAGGCGCACCAGCACCTGCTCGCGGGCCTGCTCGCCGGTGACGGTGGCGCCGCGCACCGGGCGCTCCAGCAGCGCCGCCGGGTCGGCCTCCGGGGGGAGCGGGAGCAGCTGCATCGACCCGCCGACGTGCTGCTGCCAGAGCACCGGGTCGCCCACCCGCTCGCCCTGGCCGTCGAAGCTCAGCGAGACCACCTCGCCGTCTTCGGTTCCGCCGAGGGCGACGGCGCCCGCGTGGCCGTGGACGGCGCGCGCGGTGGCCGTCAGCCACACGAAGCCGTGGGTGCCGGCCGCCGTGGTGGGCGGCGCCTGGGCGACCCGGCGCAGCGGGGCGACGGGCCCCGCCGGCGCGACCAGCGTGGCGTAGAGGTCGCCCGCCACGTGGGCGATCACCAGCACCCCGCCCTCCACCGTCACCCCCACCGGAACCCCCGGCGGGAAGGTCTCCCCCTCGCGCCGCGACGCGGTCGGGTCTTCGACGAACACCGGCTCTCCCACCAGGCCCAGCTCGCGGTTGAGCCGCGCGAATACCATGCCCGGTAAGTGGTCGGGCGGGGTGGCGCCGCCGCGCAGTTCGAGCTCGGTGATGGCCCGGCGCAGCCCGCGGCGCGCTCCCACCCGCAGCGTGCGCTCCGGGTCGCGCAGCGCCACCACGAAGGCAGCCCCGTCGTGGGAGGGCTGCGCGAAGGGCGCCGCGACGATGCGGTCGCTCCCGTTGGCGAGGAGGAAGGGCGCGCTCAGCACCCGCCGCGCCTCCGTCGTGACGCACACGCGCTCGCGCGACTGCGCGCCCGCCGACCACCCCGCCGTGAGCAGGGCGAGGACCATGGCTCCGAGGCTACATCGCGCGATCATCGGCCGGCTCCGGGGAGGTTGCAGGTGAGGTCGATCCAGCGCCACGTGACGCCGCGCGCGGCGCTCTGGGGGTAGAGCGCGACGAGGTGCGAGGCGTCGGCGTCGAGGCTGACGCCCCCGGCGATGGCGCTGGGGTCGGCGGGGAGGCGGAAGTGGGCGCCCGCGAGGGTGCCGCGGTCGAGCGCGGCGAAGGTCAGCGAGGCGGCGGGCTGACCCTCCGGGGCGATGCCGGTAGAGAGGGCGACCCAGTGCCGGGGGGCGGTGCGCGCGCTGGCGAGGAGCTCCCCGCCGCCCGGGTGCACGGCGAGCACGCTGCGGGGGTTGCGGAGGGTGTCGCGGTCGAGGTCGGCGAGGCGCACGACCGGGCCGACGCGCGAGAGCACGGCGAGGGCGCGCCCCGGGAGGTGGTGCCAGAGGGCGGCGCCGGGCGTGTGGCCGAGCGGATCGGCGAAGGGGTCGTCGTCGGGGCGGGCGGGGAGAGCGCCGACGAAGCGTGCAGCGAGGGTGAAGGCGACGTCCTCGCCGAGGGTGTCCGGGCGGGCGAGCAGCAGCGCCGTGCGGTCGACGTCGCGGGCGGCGTCGAGGAGGGTGTCGCCCTCGCGCAGGGTGTTGAGCACCACCGGGGCGCGGCCCGCGGCGACGCGCGCGAGCACGGTGGCGCCCGCGTCGGTCTTCGCCACCACGTAGACCTCGCCGGTCTCGGGGACGATGGCCGCGGCGGTGGCGTCGCGCAGCCCGGTGGGGAAGAGCGCGTGGGTGGCGACGGGGCCGCGGAAGGTGACGAGGTCGAGTCGCTCGACCGACTGGAGGGGGTAGGAGATCACCGCGAGCGCGGCGCCGCCGGGGACGCGCGAGGCCGCGAGGAGCTCGGTGGCGGACGAGCGCCCGAGGCGCACGGGGGTGAGGCCGCGCTGGGCGTTGAGGGTAGCGGCGACGAGGCGGCCGGGCGCGTCGGGGGCGCTGCGCACGATGGCGAGCAGGGTGGCGCCGGCGGGAGTGAGCACCACCGCGGAGGCCGTGTGGGCGAGGGCGCTGGCGTTGGTGTTGGCGTCGACGTGGGCGACGAACTCCCCCGTCCCGCGGGCGGTGCAGGCCATGTCCGCGGCGGTGGACTGCGGGCGCGCGAGGGTGACCGCGGGGGCGTCGGGGGCGATGGGCTCCTGCACGAAGGTGGCGGGCGGGAGGTCGAGCGGCGCGACGGTCTCGGTGGCGTGGCAGCGGAGGTGGGTGAGGATGAGCTGCGGGGTGCCGTCGTCGACGTCGCGTCCGTCGACGGCGACGAGGGCGTCGTCGGCGTCGGGCGCCGCGGCGACGGCGAGGTCGGCGGTGCGCGTGAGAAAGCCCGTGAGCAGCGGCGCGCGCCCGAGGTAGCGCCCGGCGTCGTCGAGGAGCGAGAGGTTGAGCGATCCGCCCGCGTCGTCGGCGAGGGCGGAGAGGGAGATGGCGGCGATGCGGTGGTGCCCGATGGGGGCGAGGGCGACGCGGAGGTCGGCGGCGCCGCGGTAGGTGGCGAGGGTGAGCGGCGCGGCGGCGACGGTGTCGTCGGGCGCGAGCACGGCGGCGCGGGCGGCGGTGTCGCGGCGGGCGAC
>CAIOSS010000218.1 GCA_903860995.1 uncultured delta proteobacterium
CCGCCTGCGCCTGCGCCCGCATGGACTCGACCCGCGCCCGCAGCACGCGCGCGAGCCACGCGATGCGCCGCCCTCGCGCCTGCGCCGTGCGCAGGTCGCGGTGGTGCTCGGCCTCGACCAGCTCGGCGGCCCACGCCTCGCCGCGGTCGCTCAAGTCGTGCACGCGGGTGCGCTCGTCGTCCGAGAGGGAAAGCGCGGTGGTGGCCTCTCGCAGGGGCGTCAGCGCGCGGTCCATCGCCTCGCGGGGCGTCGGTCGGGGCGGCGCCTGGGCGGAGAGCGCGGCGGTGAACGCCAGCGCCGAGAGGGTGGCGCCGATCGGGCGGCGGGGGTGGCCTCGCATGGGGCGCTCACGTTGCGCGGAGAGCGCCGGGGCGTCAATCACCGGCGCGCGCTCGTCGCGATTGAAACGGGCGACGGATACGAAGTACGGTGGCGCCCTGTGATCGAGCGGGTCGCGCAGCACCAGAGCCGTTTTCGCGCCCCGGGGCTCAGCCCCGATGTCCGCGGCGTGGCGCTCGGCCCCCTCGGGGTGGTGCTCGTCCCCTCGATGGAGCGCCTCGTCGCCCTGCTGCGGGCGCTGGGCGAAGACGGCGCGCTCGACGAGCTCCTCGACGCCCTGCGCATCGTGCAGGTGGTCTCGCCGCTGCGCACCCGCGAGCTGCTCGTCGAGGTGCAGTCAGGCACCTCGCACCGGATGGACCGCCTGGCCTCCATCGCCCGCCTCGTCGGCGCGATGGTGTTCACGGGCTCCGGCCGGCACTTCGTCAAGTACCGCGACGCCCAGGCGCCCTTCGGCTACGACATCTCCGAGCTGCTCCCCGAGCCCGGCGACGTCGCCCTCTACCACGACCGCTTCGCGCAGCCGTACCGCCACGACAAGGTCATCGCCCTGCGCGACCTGCTGCTGCGCCTCGCCCCCGCGGCGCTGCACCGCGCCCGCTGGGACACGCCCCGCACCCTCTACGCCCTCCTGCGCCCGGGGCTCGGCGACGCCGTCATCGGCTACCTCGCCCGCTGGAACGCTCCCGCCCGCGTGGCGATGGTCGAGTGGCAGCGCGGCGGCCCGAGCGACGTCGTCGAGCAGGGCCTGCTGCTCCAGCTGGCCTCCCCGGCGCCGCGCTTCGTCCAGCTGCTGCGCTCGCTGCCCGGGGTGATCCTCTTCGTGCCGGACGGCGACCGCTGCGCGGTGCAGTTCGGCTACCGCCACCCGGTGCCGCTCTCGTCGTGCGCGCCCCTCTTCGGCTCCGACGAGCTGGTGCTCTTCCGCGCCGAGGGCCTCGGCGCCATCCCCCTCGCGCAGCGCCCGCCCTTCGTCGACGTGCAGGCCGTCACCAGCCTCGTGGCCAACGCGCCGACGGTCGTCGACGGCGTGAAGACCTTCGGCGCCACGGCGACCTTCAACCTCCCGCTGCGCCTCGTCCCCACGGGCGGCGCCCCGAAGCGGGTCGCGGCGGCGGTGATCCCCACCCGCGAGCAGGACACCCTCGGGCGCATCCTGGGCGTGCTCCCCCCCACCACCCTGGGCAAGCTCTCCATCGCGTTTACCGAGGCGTCGATCTTCGTGCACGGCCCCGAGGCGGCCGACGCCGTCCCCCTGGGCACCCTCTACGAAGAGCTCGGCGACGACGTGTACATCCCCCTCGGCTGGGGCCTGTCGCCGCCGATCCCCCCGGACGTCCTGCGCCAGCTCTCCCGAGCGCCGAGCGACCTGCGCATCTTCGTCACCGGCGGCGCCCGTCCCCTCACCGCCATCTCCCGCGGCGCCTTCGTGCCCGCCACGCGCGTGCTCCTCTCCGACGTGCCCGTGGTCGAGGAGCTCACGCTGGCCGCGCCGCTCGACGCCGAGCTCCCCCTGCCCGACCTCTGGCCCACACCCCCGGGCCTGCTCACCGGGCTGCTCTCCCCGCTCGCCCGCGCCGAGCTCCCGTCGCCCCGCCCCCCGTCGGCCACCCTCGCCGAGCAGAACCCGAGCGTCGCCGTCGCGCCCCCCTCCGGGGACGAGCCCGATCCCCGTGGCTGACCCCACGGTCGACGAGTTCGTCAGCGCCTTCGTCGAGCCGCTGATGCTCGGCGGGCGCGTGGTGGTCGACGGCCTCATCGCCCCGACGGCCATCACCGCGTGGATGCGCTCGCCCAACCCCGACGCCACCCGCCTCGTGCGCGTCTGCGACGCCGCCCGCACCCGCCTCTCCCGCCTCGGGGCCGTCGGGCCCATCGACACGCTCCCCCTCGACGCCATCGCCCTCGCCGCGGTCTGGTACGACCTGCTCGCGATGACCCACCCCGAGGCCACCGGCCGCAGCGGGCTCCGCAAGGTCGCCCGGCACTGGTGCGTCGCGCTGCTGGAGTGGGTCCGGGTGCCCGTGTCGCGCTTCGAGGTGGCGCTGCGCCACGCGGTGCTCGGCCGCATCGGCGAGCTCGGGCGCGTCGACACCCACGTGGAGTTCTGGGCGGGCTACGCGGACTTCGTCGGCGTCGCCCCGCCCCGGGCCCTCGTCGCGCTGCCGGGCGTGCGCCGCGTGCGCGAGTCCCGCCGCCGCGTCGACCTCTTCTCCCTCCTCTCCTCGCTGGAGGTGAAGGGCTCCGCCAGCGCCGACGTGCCCGACCTCACGG
>CAIOSS010000219.1 GCA_903860995.1 uncultured delta proteobacterium
ACCCCGCGGTGGCCGAGGCCCTGCACGACGCGGCGCGCTCGGAGGCGGCGGCGCGGGGCGTCGACGCCGTGGCGGGGCTTACCGAGCCCGGTATTCCCGAGGCGGCCGGAGGGGTGGAGCGACCGGTGGAGGCCGCGCCCGTCGAGGACCCGGCGAGGACGCTGGCGGAGGGCGCCGAGGCGCGCGTCGGGGCGGCCGCAGGGGCGGCGGAGACGGCGACGCTCTGGAGCGGGGCGCAGGCCTTCCGGGCGCGGTGGTCGAGCGACCGGGCGCAGTTTCAGTGGAGCGTCGACGGGTGCGTCGGGTCGCGGGAGACCGACGACGGCGACGCGCTGCGCTTCGACGCGACGACCCGTCGGCTGCGGGAGGTGTGGCTGACGCGCCCGTCGCGGGTGGCCTTCGACGAGGGCGTGTGGCGCGGGGCGATGGCGCTCGCGGCGGCGCCGGGCTCGCTCGCGCTCACGCGGGGGGAGGGCTTCGCGCTGCCGGCGATGGAGGTCGCGATGTTCGACCTCGGGCTCACGGGCTACGTGGCGCTGCGCGCGGAGGCCTTCGCCGCGGGCGCCGACGCGCTCGCCCGGTGGAGCGCGCTGGCGGTCACGCCCGACCTGGCCCTGCTCTTCGACGAGGGCGGGCGATGGAGTGGATGGCGGGTGACCGAGCCGGTGGCGCGGGCGCGCCCGATGGGCTGGCCCGAGATCCGCGAGATGCCCCTGCGGCCGGGGGCGCCGCGGGACGCGCTGACGGCGCTGCTCTACGACTGGATGTGCATCGACGCGGGCGCGCGGGTGCGGCCCGACCTCGCGACCGACCCGGACGACATCGCCCACATGGTGTCGCTGCGCGACCGGGCGCGCGCGCTGGCCGAGTCGGCGAAGGCCGCCGGGGACGACGCGGTGGCGGGCGTGGCGGCCGACGTGGCCGCGCACGTGCACTGGAGCTGGGGCTTCTTCCGCGTGGGGGAGTGAAGGGGTTCAGCGGGCGATGGCGACGGCGCCCTCGGCGAGCAGGCGCCGGAGGAGGGTGACCTTGCCCTTGTCGTCGAGGTCGTCGCCGAGGTCGGCCATGCGAAACGGGCCCTCGCGGGTGAGGGCGGCGCCGAGCATCGGGGCGATGGCGGCGGGCCAGCGGGTGCTGCGCTCGTTGACGTGCACGTTGACCGCGTCGCCGTCGGGGACGACCGCGGCGCGCGCCCCGGGGCGGCGCACGAAGACGGTCTCCGGGGTGATGGGGGTGATGGCGTCGATGACGAGGCCGGCGAGGTGCTCTTTGTGCTCGCGCTCGAACTGCCCCTCCATCCGGTCGCTCACGTCGTCCCAGCGCATCGCGCCGAGGGCGCGGTCGACCTTGTCGCGCATGGCCGCGCGGAGGGCGTCGGGGTCGGCGCCGCCGACGAGGGCGCCGAGGGGGAGCCCGGTGCGCAGCTCAGGGTCGGCGAGGGCCTGCGCGGCGAGGGCCTCGAGCAGCACCTCCGACCAGCGGAAGGCGTGCAGGCCGACGGTGACGTGCATGGACGGCCCGTCGTCGACGGCGACGGCGTCGTGCATGAGTCCGCGCGGGATGTAGAGCACGTCGCCGCGCTGTAGCAGGAGCTCGGCGGTGCGCTCGCCGGGCTTCGTGGCGGCGGGGTCGAAGCGCTCGCCGCGCATGGGCAGCCCCTTGGGGCTGTCGTAGAGCCGCCACTGCTTCTGGCCGACGACCTGCACCAGGATGACGTCGTGGCTGTCGAAGTGGGGGGCGAAGCCCTGGGCACCTCCCGGCGTGAGGTAGAGGTTGGCCTGGGCGTGGATGCCGAGCTCGGACTCGAGGCGCGAGAGCAGGGAGCGCACGCCGGGGTCGAGCTGGTCGAGGTTGTTGATGATGATGGTGGCGCCCGCGCCGAAGAGGCGCGCGACGCGGATGGGGTCGATGAGGGCGTCGTCGTCGCTGTACGCGTCGGCCTCGACGGGCTCCCGGGCGTTGACGAGGGAGACGTCGGGGTGACGGCTCGCCCGGGCGGTGAGCATCGCGTCGACGGCGTCGAGCGTGATGAGCGACGCGCGGGCCTCCGTCGGCCGACCGCGCACATGGAGGAACTCACGCTCCCAGTGGTGGTCGAGGAAGTGTTGCAGGGAGTGCGGGGCGAGCAGGCTCGCCAGGGCGGGGAAGCGCTCGCTCATGGGATGAGGGAGGAGGATGGTGCTTCAGCGGCAGCGACGGCCGCGGCCCACGCCGTCGGCGTAGCGGCCGCCGTCGGAGTCGGTGCAGCCGCGACCGCGGCGGATGGGGCGACCGCGCCCGCCGCCGCCGCCGCGCCCGCAGTTGGACTCGTCGCCGGAGTCGGAGTCGGTGAGGCTGGTGTGGCCGCGGCCCACGCCGTCGGCGTATTGTCCGCCGTCGGAGTCGGTGCGCCCGGTGTTGCGCCGGCAGGCCTCGGCGTCTTCGGGCTTGAGCACCACGATGCCGATGGCCGCGCCGATGAGCGCGCCGATGGAGGCGAGCGCCGAGCGCCGATGCACCGAAGGGACCTCCGTGATGTCATCGGGGTCGAGGGTGATGGGATTCTTCTCGGACGGGTCGTTGTTGGCCACGCTGCTGCCTCCTCCAGAGGGATGTGTCGGGTCCCTGCGCTTCCGAGTTTCACACCCCCACCCCGCAGCTTGTCAACGAGCTTCCTCGGACCTGCGGGCGAAAACTGATTGAGCGCGGAGAGCGGGAGAGTGGCAGTGAATACCTGGCGCTACGGGGCGCCCGCGGCGATCCAGTCGCGGACGAGCGCGATGAGCGCGGGGGGCAGGGGGGCGGCCGCCTGGGGCATCCGCGAGCCGCAGGGCGGGGCGTCCTCGGAGATCTTCCGGTAGAGCAGGCTGGCGGCGGGGTCGCCGGGGACGACGCGCACGAGGCCCTGGTCGCGGCACGACACGCCCATGGCGGCGACGCCGCGCAGGGAGGCGCGGGGGAAGTCCTCGTCGAGGCGCATGCGGCCGGTGGGCTCGGCGCTCGCGTGGCAGCTCGGGATGGCGCAGTGCGGGCGCAGCACGAGGGCCTCGATGGTGGCGAGGGTGGGCCCGGCGTCGGAGGTGTCCCCCGGGGCCGCGGTGTCGGGCGTGCTGTCCAGGGGGGCGTCTCTTGTGACATCGGTGGCGATGTCTCTCGCGACATCGACGGGGACATCGGCGCCGGCGTCGGTGGTGGCGGCGGGCTCGGACGAGCAGCCGAGGGCGAGGGCGGCGAGGAGGCGGAGGGCGCGCTTCATCGGGCTGGCCGGGCGGGGGTTGGTGAAGGGCCCGGGCCGGCGTCGGCGCCGAGGGAGGCGAGCGCGCGGCGGGCCTCGGCGACGCCGCGGCGGTCGAAGTGGGCGTTGAGCTGGAGGGCGTCGGAGAGCAGCGAGCGGGCCTCGGCGCGGTCGCCGCGCGCGAGGGCGATCATCCCGCCGTGAAACAGGAACCTCGCCTCCGGCGTGTTGAGTCGGCGCGCTCGGGTGGACATGGCCTGCGCCTCGTCGAGCTGCCCGGCGCGGAGCAGCGCCCAGGCGAGGGCGTCCTGGGTGTAGACGTCGTCTTCGCGGTGGGTGAGCTCGCGGCGGGCGAGGGCGACGGCGGCGTCGTGCTCGATGTCCCGGTTGGCGTAGAAGAGGCTGAGGGTGCGCGGGTCGGAGCGGCGGCCAGCCCGCTCGAGCTGCGCGGTGACCTCGCGGGCCTCGGGGGCGCGGCCGGCGGCGTCGAGGGC
>CAIOSS010000220.1 GCA_903860995.1 uncultured delta proteobacterium
CCGTCTGGCGCGGCCGTGGACGCAGACGCGGTGCGACGCGGGGGCTCCGCGGGCCGACATCCCAGTCCTGCGCTCCGGCGGGCGCGGAGGCGAGGGCGAGCAGCGAGACCATGATCCAGGCACGAGGGCGGGCGCTCACCGTCGCAGTCTAAGCCGTGAACGATCGCGGTCGAAGTCGCCAGTGGTGCGATGCTGGCGCTCCCCCACCGATGAAGACCGACCTGATCGTGAGCCCGACGCCGCTGATGTTCGCCGAGGAGGTGTCCCGCGCGCTCGGCTGCGAGGTGTGGATCAAGCGCGACGACCAGACGCACCCGCGCTACGGCGGCAACAAGGTGCGCAAGCTCGTCCCGCTGCTCCGGGAGGCCTGCGCCCATGGGGTGACCGACATCCTGACCCTCGGCGCGGCGGGCTCGCACCACGTGCTCGCGACGGCGGTGCACGCCTCCGCGATGGGGCTCCGGGTCGAGGCGGCGCTCGTCCCGCAGGCCCCGTCGCCGCACGTCGAGGCGATGCTGCGCGCGTCGGCGACCCAGGCGGCGGCGCTGCACGCCTGCGCCACGTTCCCGGGGGCGCTGCTCACGCTCGGCCTACGCTCGCTCGCGCTTCGGGCGCGCGGCCGACGCCCGCGGATCGTCCCGGTGGGGGGCAGCAACCCCGTCGGCGCATCGGGATACCTCGACGCCCAGGTCGAGCTCGCGGCGCAGCTCGCGGCGACGGGCGTCCCCTCCCCCGACGTCCAGGTCTGCGCCCTGGGCTCCGGCGGAACCCTCGCGGGGCTCCTCGCGGGTCGCGCCGTCACCGGGGTCGGCGGCGAGGTGTGGGGCGTGCGGGTCACGCCGCCCTTCGCGGTGCCCGCGCGCCGGGTGCGCTCGCTCGCCCGCGCGGCGCTTCAGCTCCGCGGGTTGTCCGCTGCGGTGCCCGGGGTGCGCGTCTACGAGGGCGCCCTCGGTGGGGGATACGGCCTTCCCACGGAGGACGCCCGGCGCGCCCGTGATCTCTTCGCCCGGGACGGCGTCACGCTCGACGACACGTACACCGCCAAGGCCGCGGCCGGGCTCATCGCCCTCGCCCGGCGGGCCCCGCGCCGTTACCTCTTCTGGCAAACCCTCTCCTCGGCGCCGCTCGACCCGCTGCTCGGTCCGGCGGCGCTCCCCCCGACGCTCCGGGCGCTGCTGCGGTAGGGACAGCGCTTTCCGCGCGGTCGCGCGGCCATCCTCGACCCAGCGCGCGACCGCCCGCGCGATCCGACCATCCAACCCGACATGCAACCGAGCACCCAGGGGTCGCTTGACACCACGGCGGAGTCCAAGGTTTCTCTCGCGCCCGTGATCCCCATCCACGCCGTCGACGCCGTCCCCTGCTCGCTCACCCCGGGTGGGGCGGATCCCGTGGCGCTCTTCTTCGCCGCCGTGCGCGCCCGGGTCGACGCGCGCCTCCGGGAGGTCCTCGACGAGTGCGAGGCCTTCACCCGCGACGTGGCGCCTGACGCCATCGGCATCGTGGAGGCGACCCGCGACCTCACCTTCCGCGGCGGCAAGCGGCTCCGCCCCGCGATGCTGGCAGCCGCCGTGGCGTGCGTCGACCCGAGCGCCTACCCCGACGCGGTGACCGACCTCGGCGCGGCGCTCGAGCTCCTCCAGACCTACCTCCTCGTCCACGACGACTGGATGGACGACGACCCCGTGCGCCGCGGCGCCCCTTCGGTGCACGTCGCCCTCTCCGCCCGCTACGGCGACCGGCACATCGGGGCCAGCGCGGCCATCCTCGCGGGCGACCTCATGGGCACGCTCGTGCACGACCTCGTGGCCCGCATCGAGCTCCCGCCCGCGCGCCGGCGCGCCGCGCTCAAGGCCTTCACCCGGATGGAGCACGAGGTCATCCTCGGGCAGTGCCTCGACGTCACCCACAGCCCCGACACCGACCGGGTGCACCATCTAAAAACGGGCAGCTACACCGTGCGCGGCCCGCTGGTCCTCGGCCTGGAGGTCGCGGGGGGCGGAGAGCCCGCCCGGCGCTCGCTCGACGCGTACGGCACGCCCCTCGGCGTGGCGTTCCAGCTGAGGGACGACGTGCTCGGGGCTTTCGGCACGGAGGCCGAGACGGGCAAGCCCGTGGGCGGCGATTTCCGCGAGGGTAAGCACACCGCCCTGGTGCAGCACGCGCTCGGTCACCTGGGCACCGCGGGGTCGGCCGAGCTGGGCTCGCTGCTCGGCCGCCGCGACGCCGATCAGCGTGACGTGGTGCGGGTGCGCTCGCTCATCGAGGCGTCGGGGGCGCGCGAGCACGTCGAGGCCCGCATCCGCGCGCTGCACGAGCAGGCGATCGCGGCGCTGCACACGGACGTTCTCCGGCCCGAAGGGCGCGAGCTGCTCACCGCCTTCGCCGCCCTGATGACCGAGCGACGGCTGTGACCGCGAGCGCGCACGGGAAGGTCATCCTCCTCGGCGAGCACGCGGTGGTGTTCGGCGCCGACGCCCTCGCGGCGTCCCTCTCGCCGGGCGCGGAGTGCGAGGCGCGGCCCTCTCCCGGGGGATCGGTGCTCGAGGTCGCCCCCTGGGGGAGCTCGTTTCGCCCGGGCGACGGCTCCGAGCTCGGGCACGCGGTGGGCGTCCTCTGCGCGGCGATGGGCGTGGAGGATGTCGCCCTGGCCCTCACGCTGCACCTCCCGGGCGGCGGCGGCCTGGGGTCGTCCGCGGCGATGGGGGTCGCCTGCGCGCGGGCCCTCGCGGAGATGACCGGGCGGGCCCTCGGCGACGACGACCTGCTCGGGTACGCGCTCGGCTGGGAGCGGGTGTTCCACGGCAACCCATCGGGGGTCGACCACACGCTCGCGGCGCTCGGGGGCGTCGGGCTCTACAACCGCGCGAGCGGGTTCCGTCGCGTCCCCACCCGCGGCGCCGTGCGGCTGTGCCTCGGCGACAGCGGCGAGCGCGCGAGCACCCGCGCGATGGTGGAGGGCGTGGCGAGGCTGCGCGCGCGGCGCCCCGAGGCGACCGACCGCACCTTCGAGGCCATCGGCGTGGTGGCGCGCAACGGCGCGGTCGCGCTAGAGACCGGCGACGCCAAGGGCCTCGGTGACTTCATGAACCTCAACCAGAACCTCCTCTCGACCCTGCTCGTCTCGACCGAGCGCCTCGAAGACCTCTGCGCCGCGGCGCGCGACGCGGGCGCCCTCGGAGCGAAGCTCACCGGCGCGGGCGGGGGCGGCTGCGTGATCGCGCTGGCGCCCGGCCACGAGGACGCCGTGCTGGCGAAGTGGGCCACGTTGGGGGTCGAAGGGCGCGTGGTCGAGGTGGGGCGGTGACGGAGTTCTCCGCGAGGGCGCGCGCCAACATCGCGCTCAGCAAATACTGGGGCAAGGCCGACCGGGCGCTCAACCTCCCGGCGGTGCCCAGCCTGTCGCTCACCCTCGACGACCTGGTCACGGAGACCACCGCGGCGCGGGACGGGTCGCTCCCGCACGACCACGTCGAGCTCGACGGCGTCCTGCGCGCGGGCGACGAGGCGAAGACCCTAGGGTCCTTCCTGGCGCTGGTCCGGGCGCGGGCGGGGGTCGCCGAGGGCGCCCCGGGGAGCTTCCTGCGGGTGCGCTCCTTCAACCGCTTCCCGACGGCGTCGGGGCTCGCGTCGAGCGCCTCGGGCTACGCGGCCCTCGCGGCGGCGGCGTCCGCGGCCTACGGGCTGCGCCTCGACGACGGCGCCCTCTCGGCGCTCGCGCGGCGGGGCAGCGCGTCGGCGGCCCGGAGCGTCTTCGGCGGCTGGGTCGAGCTCCCCGCGGGGGCCCCCGGCGACGACACCACCGGCGCACGCCCCCTCCACGGCGTCGCGCACTGGGACGTCGCGATGGTGCTCGCCCTCGTCGACCGCGGCCCCAAGGACATCGCCTCGCGCGACGGCATGCGCCGCACCGCCGAGACCTCCCCGTACTACGCCGCCTGGCTCGCCGCCGCGCCGCTGCTCCACGCCCGGGTGCGCGCCGCGGTGGGCGCGCGCGACCTCGCGGCGACGGGCGAGGCGATGGAGGCCAGCACCATGGCGATGCACGCCAGCGCCTGGGCCGCGCAGCCCGCGGTGCGCTACGCCCGCGGGGTGACCCTCGACGTGCTCGACGTGGTGCGCTCGCTGCGGCGCGACGGGGTCGGGGCGTGGGCGACCATGGACGCCGGGCCGCACGTGAAGGTGCTCTGCGAGGCGCGAGACGCGGACGCCATCGCGGCGCGGCTGCGCGGGACCCCGGGCGTGCTGGAGTCACGCATCGCGCGCCCCGGTTTGGGCATCGAACGTCCGTGAAGGTGCAGGCGCCGGGAAAGCTGATGCTCGCGGGGGAGTACGCCGTGCTCCACGGGGGTGAAGCGTGGTGCCTCGCGGTGGACCGCTACGCCGTGGTCGACGACGCGGTCGCCCCCGGAGGGTCTACGCCCCCGGAGGCGGTCGCCGCGTGGCGGTGCGCGGTGGCGCGAGGGCTGCTCCGCGAGCTGCCCGCGGAGGGCTCGGCCCGCTTCGACCTCTCGTCGCTCTCGGGCGGCGTCGGGCGCAAGCTGGGGCTCGGCAGCAGCGCCGCGGGGTGCGTCGCCGCGCTCGGCTGGGCCATGGAGCGGGAGCGCCCGGGCAGCGTCGACGCCCGGCGTGATGAGCTCGCGCGCTGCGCCCGGGAGGGTCACCGCGAGGTGCAGGGCGGCGGCAGCGGCGTCGACGTGCTGACCTCAGCCCTCGGCGGGCTCGTGAGCGTGCGCTTCGGGGGCGGCCTCGGCGGCGAGCCGGTCATCGGGCGCCAGAGGCTCCCCGAGGCGCTGCGCTGGCGGGTGTTCTGGTCGGGCACCTCGGTGCGCACCTCGGAGATGATCGCGAAGGTCGAGGCCCTGCGCGCGCACAGCCCGCAGGCGCACGCGGCGCGCATCGGCGCGATCGACGCCGGCACCGCCGACTTCGCGCGGGCGCTGCGGGCGGACGATGTCGCGGCGCTGGTGTCCGCGGTGCGTAGCCTCGGCGGGGCGATGGCGGCGCTGGGCGAGGCGGCGGGCGCGCCCATCGTGACGCCCGCGATGGCGCGGCTCGCGGCGAGGTTGGAGCAGCTCGGCGCGGCGGTGAAGCCGTCCGGCGCGGGCGGCGGCGACGTGGTCGTGGCCGTCGCGCAGGATGATGACGCGATGGCGGCGCTGCGCGAGGCGGCGGCCGTCGAGGGCTTCGAGGAGGTCGACCTGGGCGCGGACGGCGCCGGGGTGACCGCATGAACACACGGGAGCGTTACCAGCCATGAGTCGCACTTCACGGATCCCTGGCTTCTACAAAGAGTCGGTCGAGTCGCGGCGCCGGCTGCTCGCCGACGCGGCCGACCTCGACGGGCCGGAGCTCACCCGCGTGCTCGCCGGGGGCGGTCTCGACGTCGCCACCGCCGACAAGACCGTCGAGAACGTCGTGGGCACCTACGCGCTGCCCTTCAGCGTGGGGCTCAACGCGCGGGTCAACGACCGCGACTTCCTCGTGCCCATGGTGGTCGAGGAGCCCTCGGTCGTGGCGGCAGCGAGCAACGCGGCGCGGATGATCCGCGAGGGCGGCGGCTTCGCGGCCGAGAGCGACCCCCCGTGGATGATCGCGCAGGTGCAGCTCTGGGAGGTGTCCGACCCGCGCGCGGCGACGGAGCGCGTCACGGCGGCCCGCGACCGGCTGCTGGCGCTCGCCGACGAGTCGGTGCCGGGCCTGGTGGCGCGCGGCGGCGGAGGCCGCGAGATCGAGGTGCGCGACCTGGGCGACGGCCTCTTCGTGGTGCACATCCTCGTCGACGTGCAGGACGCCATGGGGGCCAACCTGGTGAACACCGTGGCCGAGCGGCTCGCGCCGGAGATCGCCGCGCTCGCGGGCGGCCGGGTGGGGCTGCGCATCCTGTCGAACCTCTGCGACCGGCGCTGCGTGCGGGTGCGGGCGCGGGTGCCCGCGGCGATGCTGGCGACCGACGAGCTCGCGGGCGACGCGGTGCGCGACGGCATCGTGCTGGCGTCGCGCTTCGCCGAGCGCGACCCCTACCGCGCGGCCACCCACAACAAGGGGATCATGAACGGCGTCGATGCCGTGGCGATGGCGACGGGCAACGACTGGCGCGCCATCGAGGCCGGCGCCCACGCCTTCGCGGCGCGGCGCGGGCGCTACGAGCCCCTGTGCACCTGGCGCGCGGGCGACGACGGGTCCCTGGTCGGGTCGATGGAGATCCCGCTGGCCTTCGGGGTGGTGGGCGGCACGCTGCGGGTGCACCCCTCGGCGCGGCTGGCGCTCAAGCTCCTCGCGGTGCGCTCGGCGCAGGAGCTGGCGATGGTCGCGGCGTCGGTGGGCATGGCGTCCAACCTGGCGGCGCTGCGGGCCCTGGCGACCGAAGGCATCCAGCGGGGGCACATGTCGCTGCACGCGCGCGGGGTGGCGATGGCCGCGGGTGCGCGGGGCGACGAGATCGAGCGGGTGGCGGCGAGCATCGCCGAGGCATGCAACGTGACCGTCGACGCAGCCCGCGCGGCCCTCGGGCGGCTGCGATCGCCCGTCATGTCGCCGGCCACCGGGTCGGCTGACCTTGGCAAATAGCTTGAGCGGGGGTAGGGCCCGGCCCATAGAGTGCTGACCGATGATGTCCTTCGAGAGCTTTGTTCGGCTCGGGTGGAGCTTCTTCCGCACGGTGCTCCGTGGGTTCTTCCCGCGCCGGTCGCAGCTTGCCCGCTTCGAGGCGCAGTACCGGCCCGACGGGGTGCTGACCACCGAGGGGCCCGAGGTGGCGCTTCAAGACGGGGCGCAGCGATGTTTCTCGTGCGGGGCCTGCGACGTGGCAGCGCTCGAGCGCGGAGAGTTCGGCGCCCTCGGGCCGCTCGGGCCGATGGCCTTCGTGGTGGGCGTCACCCGGCAGGCGGGCCTCGACCTCGGGGTGGCCGGTGACGCGCCGCCCGCATTACTGCAGGCGCTGACCGAGGCTTGCCCGGTGCGGGTGCCCTTCGGAGGGCTGGTCGGGCTGGTCCGTCGACGCCGGGCGGAGGTCGAGGTCGCCGCGCTGGGCAGCGCGGCGCGGCTCCGACGACCGTGATCGGCACCGCCGCCCAGGGTGCCCCCACTGCCGCCGTCGCCCCCAGCCGCAACCCGCTGGGCCTCGCGGCGCTGGTCGTGCTGCTGGTCCTGGGCATCGCCTACATCGCCTACGGCACCCAGGACAACCGCGCCCTCGGGCTGACCGCGGTGCTCGCGGAGTACATGGTCTGGGTGGGGCTGCTGGCGGTGGCGATGCTGCGCTCGCCGGGCGCGGTGCTTCGGGTGAGCGACCCCTACCTGATGCTCCTGGGGATGGGGTTCAACTTCCTCGTCAACCCCGGGATCATGTGGCTGCACGGCGCCGACCTGGAGCACCAGTGGTTCGAGCTCGGCCGCATCCGGATGGACATCTTCGTCCAGCTCCAGGGGCTGCACGTGATGTTCATGGTGGCGCTGAGCCTCCTGTACTTCGCCATCGCGCCGCGGCACCGCTTCGTCCCCCTCACGCAAGACCCCAACGCCCGGCTGCCCGACGGGCGTCCGTGGATCGCCCTCGGGCTGCTGCCCTTCCTGCTGGGCGTCGCCCAGAGAATCATCTCCACGGGCTCCTTCTCCGCGACGCAGAACTACGGTGACATCTGGACCAACGACTACGCCGCCCTCACGGCCGTGCAAGCCGAGGGCGGCAGCGCGCTCGTGGCCGCGCAGTTCCTCGGGAAGGTGTGGTTCCTGCCGTGGCTGGCGGTGGGCATCGGCGAGGGGCTGCTGCTCGCGAAGCTGCTGCGCGATCGCCGTCGGCTGCCGCTGGTGTTCTTCGCCCTCCAGGCGCCAGTGCTGCTGATGCTCAACTCCGGCGGGCGCAGCGTGATCGCGGCGCCCTTCCTCATCGCCATCGTCGTGGCCGACGTGCTCGCCGGCCCGCTGCGCTGGCGCTGGGTGCTCAGCATCGGGGCCGTCGCCCTGCTCGGGCTCAACTTCTTCGGCGTGTACCGCGCCTACCGCGAGCGCGACTTCGGCGAGGCCTTCGCCCTCGCCAACGAGGGCTTCGGCACCGTCTCCCGCAGCGAGAGCCTCTCCGCCGAGGGCCCCATCATGCTGCTCAAGGAGCACTTCGCCGTCGCCTGGACGGACGCCAACAACTACTCCCGCGGGGTCTCGTACTTCAGCGAGTCGATCCTCTCGCTGCTGCCCCAGCAGCTCGTCCCCGAGAAGCTCCGCTACATGAACACGGCGACCTTCCTGTCCCGGGAGTTCCTCGGCCGGGCGGCGGAGGCGGGCGCCGGCATCGCGGGCGCGATCATCGCCGACGGGTACATGATCGGCCGTGAGCTCGGGGTGATCGTCCTGGGCGCGGTGCTCGGCGCCATTGCGGGTGCGATCACCCGCGCGCTGAGCCTGGGCAGCGCCCGGAGCGACGGCCGCCCGATGCTCTGGCAGGTGGTGCTCCTGGCCTCGTGGTCGATGCAGGGCATCCCCTTCTTCCGCAACGACCTCGCGGTGATCGTCTCGCAGCTGGGCTCGGTGCTCTTCATCCCGGTGGTGCTCTTCGCGCTCTGGGTGAGCCTGGCCCCGACGAGCCCGTGGTCGCGGCGGGTGTCGAGCGCGGGCTAAGCCCCGGGGCGGCGCTTGGTGGGCGTCGGCGGCGCGCGATGGTGTTAGCCTCCGCCGCCGTGAAGCTACGGGTTCGATCACTGACGCGGCGCTACGAGGGGGTGACCGCGCTCGATGACGTGAGCGTCGAGATCCCGGAGGGGCGCACGGCCCTGCTCGGGCCCAACGGCGCCGGGAAGTCCACGCTCCTCAAGTGCGTGCTGGGCCTCGTGCGCCCCACCAGCGGCGACATCGAGGTGCTCGGCCTCGACCCACGGCGCGACCCCCTCGGGGTGCGCGCCCGCATCGGGTACATGCCCGAAGACGACGCCCACCTGCCCGACCTCACGGCGGTCGAGCTCTGCGCGTACGGGGCCGAGCTCGCGGGGCTGCCCCCGCGCGAGGCCATCGACCGCGCCCACGCCGCGCTCTTCTACGTCGGCCTCGACGACAAGCGGTACATGCCCGTGCAGGGCTACTCCACCGGCCTGCGCCAGCGCACCAAGCTCGCCGCGGCCATCGTCCACGACCCCGAGCTGCTCTTCCTCGACGAGCCCACCAACGGCCTCGACCCGGCCTCGCGCGAGGAGATGCTGTCCCTCATCGCCGACCTGCGCGACCGGCGCGGCTGCAGCGTGGTGCTCTCCACCCACCTCCTCGCGGACGTCGAGCGGGTGTGCGACCCCGTCGTGGTGCTCGCCGCTGGACGCGTGGTCGCCAACGCGCCGCTCGCCGAGGTGCTCGGCCGCGGCGACGGGCGCTACCTGGTGCGGGTGAAGCCCGTCGCCGAGCGCTTCGCGGCCTTCGAGCGCGCCCTCACCGACCTCGGTTGCACGGCCGAAGCCTCCGCCGACGCGCGCGGCGAGTGGGTGGTCCGCCCGGGCGTCGCGGACGACCCGGCGCCCATCTGGGAGGCCGCCCTGCGCGCCGACGTGCAGGTGCGACACCTCGCGCTTCGCAAGGCCTCCCTCGACGAGGCCTTCCTCAGGATGCTCGCGTGACCCCGCCGATGCCGACCACCCCCACCCCCACACCCACCGCGGCCGCCGCCCCGAAGTCGCCCGCGGGCGCGGTCTACTCCCTCGCCTACACCCGCTACGCGGGGCGGCGGCGCTCGCCCGCCTTCGCGCCGCTGGTCATCGCGCGCTACGCCCTGCTCGCGCAGCTCCGGCAGCGCGGGGTGAAGGTGGCGCTGCTCCTCGGGGTGCTGCTGCTGACGGTGTGCGCCGCGGGGCTCGGGTTCTCCTGGTCGATCCCGTCGATGATCGCGGGGTCGGGCTTCGGCCGCGGGCCCGACGCGGCGCAGCTCGCGGCGATGGTCCGCGAGGGCGAGGCCGACGTGGTCACCTGGACCCTCCGGGCCCAGCTCCTCCCGACCTTCCTCCTGGTGCTCTGGTGCGGCGCGGGGGCCATCTCCGCCGACCTCATGGCGGGCGCGTTTCAGTTCCACTTCTCCCGCCCGGTGAGCCCGGGGCGCTACCTCGCG
>CAIOSS010000221.1 GCA_903860995.1 uncultured delta proteobacterium
CGCCACGTGTTGAAACACGCGGCGCTGCGTCGAAGGTCCCTAGTACCTTTCCACAGGGGACTTGAAGGGGTGGGTGGTCGAGGCGCGAGCACCGCAAGGCGCGAAGAGCGCCGCGGGGCAGAAGCCACGCAAGCGATGAGCAACGCCGCGGGGCGACGTGCATCGGCCGCTCAACCCTTCAAGTCCCCTGTGGAAAGGTACTAGCTCAGGGCACGTCGAAGCGCGCCCGCACCCCGAGCGCCGCGCAGCGCTCCCGAATCTCCCCGGCGTAGTTTCCGTTCATCACCATCACGGTGACCTCGCGGTCGCCCAGCGTGGTGAGCCACTCCGGCGCGTGGATGCCGTGCCCGCTGCCGGGGATGTACTGCCCCTGCTTGCGGGCGTTGACGTCGACGCCGCCCGCGAGCAGCGTCCCGCCGGGGTCGACCAGGTTGGCGAAGACCACCCCCTTGGTGGCCATGCCCCAGAGCACGCACGGCCCCGCGGCCCCAGCGGCCCGCAGCCGCTCGCGCGCCCCCTCGATGCGTCGCTGCTCGGCCTCGGCGTAGCGGGTGACCCGCGCAACGAAGTCCGCCACGCCCGCCACCATCGCGGGCTCGCCGCTCGTGCGCGCGACCCCTTCGGCCCACTGGTACTGCGCCCCGAAGGCGGTCTTCGACGAGGCCACCGCCACGCCGCCGCGCTCGAGCGCGTGGACGAAGCTCGCCCGCGTGAAGTAGTTGCAGTGCTCGTAACAGAAGTCCCAGAAGGCCTCGTGCTCGATGATCCAGTCGAGGTCGGGCACCTCGAAGAAGAGCGGCACCGCGGGGTCGCGGCGGATGCCCTCCACCACGGCGCGGATGAACTCCACCGGGCGCGCGATGTGCTCGATGACGTGGCGGCACACCAGCAGCGACGGCCGCTCGGCCACCAGCTCGGCGCGGAACATCTCGCGCAGCAGCGCCACCGGTCGCTCGGCGTCGGCCTCGCGGGGGGAGCAGCTCGGGTCGACGCCCACCCCGCGGGCGCCCGGCACCGTGGCGCAGAGCACGTCGAGGAAGGTGCCCTTGCCGCAGCCGACGTCGTACACGGGGCCGCGGTGGAGGTCGTGCCGGGCGGCGAGGTCGCGCGCGATGGAGCGGTAGTAGTCGGTGAACACCGCCGAGGGGACGTCGTTGTCGTAGCGCGGGTCGTAGACCATCAGCGCGGCGTCGAAGCGGGTGTTGAAGGCGAAGCCGCACGCGCGGCACACGCCCAGGGAGAAGGGGGCGCAGGGCGCCGCGAGGGCCTCGTCGCGGGAGGGCCACACGACGTTCTGCATCACCGGGAGGCGGGCGCGCGCGACGAGGTCGACGACGTCGCGGCCGTCACAGACCGGGCACGCGGGGGCGGTCACGGGCGGCGCATCAGCCAGGCGCCTGGCCAGTGGGTGATGTGCTCTTGCACCTCGCCCTCGTTGAACACGAAGGGCGGCGGCTCTTGCAGCTCGAACTCCGCGTGGCGCTCGGCGAACTCCCGGGCCGCGGCGGTGGGGTTGTCGTCCTTCCACTCGGGCTTCCCGCGGGGGACGTCGTCGAGGTACTGCATCAGCCCGTCGGTGGCGACGATGTACGAGCCCGCGGTGACCATCGGGGCGTAGGCCTCGAGCTCGGCCGCCACGTGGGCCTTGGTGTGGTTGGAGTCGAGGAGCACCAGCACCTTCTCGCCCGGCTTGATCATCGCGCGCACCCGCTCGACCACCGACGCGTCGACGGAGCTGCCCTCGACCAGGGTGATGGAGGGCGACAGCTCGTGGGCCTCGATGGCCGCGCGGTTGTGCGGGCGCACCTCGATGTCAACGCCGATCACCCGTCCGGCGCTGCCCATCATCTTGAAGAGGCTGGCGTAGAAGATCAGCGAGCCGCCGTGGGCCACGCCGGTCTCCACGATGACGTCGGGCTTCACCCGGTAGATGACCTCCTGGGCGCGCACCATGTCCTCCGGGAGCTGGATGATGGGCCGGCCCATCCAGGTGAAGGAGTAGATGTGCTTGAGCGCCCAGCCGACCTTGATCCACTCCCGGGAGATCGCCGAGAAGGCCTCGCGGCTGTAGAGCGGGAGCTCGCGCGCGCCGTCGGCGTCCTCGCAGGCAACGGTCCGGGCTTCGGTGTCGATCGTCAGCTTCATGGTTCGGTGATTCCTCGATGGGGCGGCGACGCTCACCCACGGCCCGGTGCGATGTCAACGCTCTCCGCAGCCGTGGGCGCTCGGGAGGGTACTGGCCGCATGCGTTGCGGGCGCCACGCCCGGGCATTCACCATTGACTGGCGCGGGTGCTCGGGCATTGTCCGCGGCCGATGAATCCGGGCGCGGCGGCGCGCCACGGAGCGTCGCAGACAACAGCACGAGCCGAGAGCGAAGCCCATGAAGGTGATCATCTTGTGCGGGGGCCAGGGGACCCGGATCCGCGACGCGAACGAGCTGCTGCCCAAGCCGCTCCTGCCCATCGGCGACCGGCCGATGGTCTGGCACATCATGAAGTCCTACGCGGCCCACGGGTACAACGACTTCGTGCTGGCCCTGGGGTTCAAGGGCTGGCTCATCAAGGAGTACTTCCTCAACTACCGCTCGATGACCGCCGACCTGCGGGTGTCGCTCGGGCGCAACGAGGCCGTCGAGGTGCTCCACCGCCGCGGGGTCGAGGACTGGAACGTCACCCTCGCGGAGACCGGCGAGGCCGCCATGACGGGCGCGCGGGTGGCCTCGCTGCGCCGCTACGTGGAGGGCGACGACCTCTTCATGGTCACCTACGGCGACGGGGTCTCGGACGTCGACATCGGCAAGCTGGTGGCCTTCCACCGCGCGCACGGCAAGGTCGCCACGGTCACCGCGGTGCACCCGCCGGGGCGCTTCGGCGAGCTGGGCATCCGCGACGGGCTGGTGTGCGAGTTCAACGAGAAGCCCCAGACCACGCTGGGGTTCATCAACGGCGGGTTCATGGTCTTCGACGCCAGGCGGGTGTGGGAGTACCTCCCCGAGGGCGACCCCGGGCTGGTGCTGGAGGTCGAGCCGCTGCAGGGCCTCGCCGCCGCGGGCGAGCTCGTCGCGTACGAGCACCAGGGCTTCTGGCAGCCCATGGACACGCTCCGGGAGTTCACCCTGCTCAACAACCTCTGGTCCTCCGGCGGCGCGCCGTGGAAGACCTGGGCCGACTGACCTCTCTCCCTTCACCCCTCCCGATGCCCGCACCCTACAGGGACCTCCCCATGACCCACGCCCGCTCCTTCCGCTGCTGGTCCTGCCAGGGCGGCCGCCTCACCCCGGTGCTCGACCTGGGCTCAACCCCCCTCGCCAACTCCCTCGTGCCGGAGTCCGCGCTCGACCGCACCGACCCGGTGTTCCCGCTGGAGCTGGCCTGGTGCGCCGACTGCTCCCTCGTACAGATCACCGCCTCCGTCCCCCCGGAAGACCTCTTCCGCGACTACCTCTATTTCTCCTCGTACTCCGACACCATGCTGCAGCACGCCGAGACCCTGGTCGAGCGCATGATCCGCGAGCGCGGCCTCGGCCCAGGGTCCCTCGTCGTCGAGGTCGCCAGCAACGACGGCTACCTCCTGAAGTTCTACAAGCGCGCCGGGGTGCAGGTGCTCGGCGTCGAGCCCGCGGTCAACGTCGCGAAGGTCGCCGTCGAGCAGCACGGCATCCCTACCATCACGGAGTTCTTCGGCGACGACATCGCGCAGACCCTCCGCGCCGAGGGCCGGCGCGCCGCCGTGATGCACGCCAACAACGTGCTCGCCCACGTGCCCGACCTCAACGGCTTCGTGCGCGGCTTCAAGACCCTCCTCGCCGACGACGGCGTGGCCCTCTTCGAGGCCCCCTACGTGCGCGACATGGTCGAGGGCTGCGAGTTCGACACGATCTACCACGAGCACCTCTGCTACTACTCGCTCACGGCCCTCGACGCGCTCTTCCGCCGCAACGGGATGGTCATCGCGCACGTCGAGCGGGTGCCCATCCACGGCGGCTCGCTGCGCATCTTCGCCACGCACGACACCGCGACGCCCGACGACACGGTCACCGCGATGCTGTCCGAAGAGCGCCGCGAAGGGGTCGACAGCCTGGCGTACTACGAGGCCTTCGCGCGGCGCGTGCATCGCCTGCGGGGGGTGCTCACGGGCGTGCTGCGCGACCTGAAGGCAGCAGGGCGCAGCATCGCGGCCTACGGCGCGAGCGCCAAGGGCAGCACCCTGCTCAACGCCTTCGGCATCGGGCGCGACGTGCTCGACTTCGTGGTCGACCGCTCGCCCCACAAGCAGGGGCTCTACACGGCGGGCACCCACATTCCCATTCGCTCCCCCGAGGCCCTCGCCACCGAGCGCCCCGACTACGCCCTGCTCCTCACCTGGAACTTCGCCGACGAGATCCTCGCCCAGCAGAAGGACTACCTCGCCGCGGGGGGGCGCTTCATCGTGCCGGTGCCGCAGGTGTGCATCCTGTGAAGTTCACCGAGACGCCCGTCGTCGGCGCGTGGGTGATCGACCTCGAGCGCCGCGAAGACGAGCGCGGCTTCTTCGCGCGCACCTGGTGCGAGCAGGAGTTCCGCGAGCGCGGGCTGCACGAGCACCTCGCGCAGTGCAGCGTGTCCTTCAACCACCGCCGCGGCACCCTGCGCGGGATGCACTTCCAGACGGCGCCGCACGAGGAGGCCAAGGTGGTGAGCTGCCCCCGCGGGCGCATCTGGGACGTCGCCCTCGACCTCCGTCGCGACTCGCCCAGCTACTGCCAGTGGTTCGGGGTCGAGCTGTCGCCGGAGAATTACCGTGCGCTGTATGTCCCGCCCGGCTGCGCCCACGGGATGGTCACCCTCGAAGACGACACCCTGGTGCAGTACCAGATCTCCGTCGCGTACGTGCCCGGCCACCAGGCCGCGGTGCGCTGGGACGACCCCGCCTTCGGCATCGCCTGGCCCGTCACCGACCCCTTCCTCTCCGAGCGCGACCGCGCCCTGCCGGACTACGTCCGATGAAGGTGCTGCTCACCGGGGCGGGCGGCTTCATCGGGTCGCAGGTGGCGCGGCAGCTCGTGGCGGGCGGCGACCACGTCGTGGCGATGCTGCGGCCGGGCGAGTCGACGGCGCGCATCGACGACGTGCTCGGCGCGCTGGAGGTCCGCACGCTCGACCTCGCCGACACGGCCGCGGTGACGGCGATGGTGGCCGACGCGCGCCCCGAGGCCTGCGTCCACCCGGCCTGGAACGCCGAGCCTGGCAAGTACCTGCACTCGCGGGAGAACCTCCGGCTGGTGGACGCCACGCACCGCCTCGCGGAGGCCCTGGCCGACCACGGCTGCGCGCGCTTCGTGGGGGTGGGCACCAACGCCGAGTACGACACGAGCTACGGGTACCTCTCCGAGCGCACGCCGACAGCGCCGACGTACCTCTACTCGGCCTGCAAGCTGGCGCTGTCGCACTCCCTCGCGCAGCTGGGATTGCTCACCGGGATGCAGGTCGCGTGGGCGCGGCTCTTCTACCTGTACGGCCCGTGGGAAGACCCGCGGCGGCTGGTGTCGTCGGTGACGCGCGCGCTGCTGGAGGGCCGCGAGGCGCCGTGCAGCAGCGGCCTCCAGGTGAGGGACTTCCTGCACGTGGCGGACGTGGCCTCCGGGCTGGTGGCGGTGCTGCGCTCCGGGGTGACGGGCCCGGTGAACGTGGGCTCCGGCGAGCCGGTGACGGTGCGCGAGGTGGTGACCCGGCTGGGCGCGCTCATCGGCCGCCCGGAGCTGCTGCGCCTGGGGGCCATCGAGCCGAAGGCGGGCGAGCCGGCCTTCGTGTGCGCCGACAACACGAAGCTGCGCACCGAGACCGGGTGGCAGCCGACGTACACGCTCGACCGCGGGCTCGCGGACACCGTGCGCTGGTGGCGCGAGCGCGCGGGGTGAGAGGGGTCTAGGCGTTGACCGATTGATGCTGATGCGGGCGGGGCAAGCCCCACGCCTACGGGGCATAGGCGTTAACCGTCGATCGCCCACCGTGCCCGCAGGTTGAAACCTGCGGCAACGATGGTCCCGCTGCCCGGGGGTTCGATGGAAGTCCGCGGCGGACTTTCGTGGAGTTCACCAACCATCCCTTTCAAGGTGCGATCGCTCCTGGAGTTGCGACGAGCGGCGACGGGTTGATCCCACGGGGCGATGCCCCATGGGCTTTAGAGCGGTTCTCCACCGCGTTGGGTACGTGACCTCACCCCCAGCCCCCTCTCCATGAATGGTTCACGTCGGGACACATCTCACGAAACGCCCGGGATTCAAGCCGATGCGTGCGATGGATGGGAGCGCGCCCGCGGTGCCCGCGGGTTGGA
>CAIOSS010000222.1 GCA_903860995.1 uncultured delta proteobacterium
CGTCTGGTACGCGCTCAGCGACCTCACCCCCCAGCCCCCTCTCCATGAATGGAGAGGGGGAGCAATGAGCGAGAATTCAAGCGATCTCGTCCCACTCCGACCCCCTCTCCATTCATGGAGAGGGGGCTGGGGGTGAGGTCACGTACCCGACGCGGTGGCGAACCGCTCTAACCGTCGATCGCCCGTCGCGCCCGGTGAAGCCCGGGCGTGATGGGCCATCAACAGTGGACGACCATGCCCCTCGCGCCGCGCTACCCCCGGCGTGCGCGAACGGTGTTGCCCCCTGCGTGGGCATCACCGATGTCATGGCGGGCCTGCGGCGAGTTCATCTCGATGGTCTCGCGGATGGTGAGCGCGTGATCGGGCTTCAGGTGGTTGGCGCTCCCGCGCGTGGACTTGCGGCTCGGGCGGGTGCCAGGGGCGTGGGCCTCCAGCGCGTACGGTGCCTCGGCGGCCGCGCGCTGGTTCACGTGCGCGATGCCCGCGGCGTCGGTGCGCGGGTTCATGCGCCACGTGCGCGCCGGCTTCGGGTGATGACTCGAGCGCTCGACGGCGGCCTTGAATGCTTCAGCCTTGGTTGCCATGGGCGAATCCTCCAGGGCAGACCGCGGAGCAGGGGGCGTGCCGAAATGGTTCGCTGCCCGCGAAGGCACCACCTGGGGGTGATGTCGGACGATGGCGAGGACAAAGAGTGTCTGGCCCAGACGGTTGGCGGTCGCGTTCGAGGCGGCACGCTCACCCTCTGCGGATCACGGAGCCGGTCCGGTCACAGGGGCTTCAAGGGAGGGCTCGAGCATGGTGGACATCGCCCGAAATCCGTCGAGGGACCGTCACACCGACGAGTTGCGCAACCCCGGGCTGGGGCTCTACCTGGTGCGGCAGTTCGTCGAGCTGCACGCCGGCAGCGTGGCGGTGGAGACCACGGCCCCGGACGGCGGGACGCGGTCCATCGTGACCCGTCCCCACGACGGGCTGCGACGGGGCGCTGCCACCGATGACGACCGCACGCTCCGACTCGTAGCGCGGGGCGCATCGGGTGCGGGGCCCTGCACGACGTTCCGGGGCTGTGGCCTGGAACGCAACCTGCGTAGCCCGCGCCGGGGAGACGAGCCGATGCTGACCACCCAGTGCCGTACCAACGATCCGTCGCTCTCCACCCTGAAGGTCGACCGCGCCTCGGGGGCGGACTTTGAGCGGACGCTCGCCGCGGTCGAGCCCGACCTGGTCGTCGACGCCGAGGCCGCGGCGACCCTGGAGAGGCTCCCGCAGATCGTGGATGACGGCCCCGGTGGGGCAGGCGAGTACACGCCGCTGGAGGTGGTCGCGGTGGGTGGCCTCGGCGTGGTCGAGCGCGCGCGCCAGCGGTCGACGGGCCGGGAGGTCTCGATCAAGCGGGTGCGCCAGCCGTCGGCGCCGGGCGCCGCGCAGATGCTGTTGGACGAGGGCCGGGCGATGGTCGAGCTGCGGCACCCGGGCATCGCCCCGCTGCTCGCGGTGGGCCGCGACGGCGATGGCCAGCCGGTGCTCGTCATCCGGTGGGTCGAGGGCGCCACGTGGCGCGCGCTGCTGCACGACCCCGAGCACCCGGCGTGGCGTGACCACCCGGGCGACCGGCTGACGCTCCACCTCCAGGTGCTGGCGCAGGTCGCCGCCGCGGCGCACTACGCGCATGGGCTGGGCTGGCTGCACCGGGACATCAAGCCCGACAACGTGATGGTGGGGCCGCACGGGGACGCATACCTCATCGACTGGGGGCTCGCGGTGCACCTGCCCCTGGCGGCCACGGAGGACTTCCACCGCCTCGTCGGGACGCCCGGGTACATGGCGCCGGAGATGGTCCGCGGCGCGGGGCCGTGGCTGTCGCCGGGCACAGACGTGTACCTGCTCGGCGCGGCCCTGCACGAGGTGCTCACGGGGCACGCGCGCCACGAGGGGGACAGCCTGCGCGAGGCGCTCTTTTCGGCGTGGCTCTCGGCGCCGTGCGCGTACCCCGACGGGACGCCCGCGGCGCTCGCCGCGCTCGCCAACCAGGCGACGAGCGTGCGGCCCGAGCAGCGCCCGCCCACGGCCGACGCCTTCCGCCGGCGCATCGAGCACTACCTGGGACACAGCGCGTCGCAGGGCGCCATCGCGCGGGGGCGGGAGCGCTTCGAGCGGCTCCGCGCGGCGTCGCTCGCGTACGACGGCGGGCTGCTGGGGCGCCTCGACGCCTGCGCGGCCGTGCTCCGCCGCGGCTTCGAGTGGCGGCCCCCGCTCCCGGGGCCCATCCTCGCGACCGACCGGGGCGCGCGGTGAGGCACCGCGACCCCGGAGGCCTTCTGCAGGTGCACGTCGCAGCGAGGCCACCAGGGGCGGCGGGTGGTGCTCACGGGGGGCCCCGGCGCGGGGAAGACCGCCGTGCTCGAGGTCGTGCGGCGGCACCTGTGCGAGCACGTCGTGGTGCTCCCGGAGGCGGCGGGGATACTCTTCCGCGGCGGCTTTCCCCGCCGTCGCAGCGTCGCCGCCCGCCGCGCGACGCAGCTCGCGGTCTTCCACGTCCAGGACCAGCTCGAACACGCAGCGCTCGCCGAGGGCGGCGCGGCGCTGATCGTCTGCGACCGCGGGGTGCTCGACGGGCTCGCGTACTGGCCCAGCGAAGAGGGGCAGTTCTTCGACGCCGTGGGCGGCACCCGCGCTGGGATGTACGCCCGCTACGCCGCCGTCATCCACATCCGCACGGCCGCCGAGGGTGACCCCTCCGACGAGGCCGCGGCGGTCGACCGGCGGCTGCTGTCGGCCTGGGGCGAGCACCCGCGGCGCCTCGTCGTCGAGGCCGGGACGGACTTCCTGGGCACGCTCCGCAGAACGCTCGCGTTCGTCCGGAGCGAGGTGCCGCCCTGCTGCCAGGCGGTCGGCGCGCGCTGAGCGACGGTCGCCGACGCACGGCGTTCGTGCAGCGGGTGCGCCGACACAGCGATCTCGGCCTTCGCGGGGGCGTGGCCTTCCGTTTGCTGTTTGGGGAGGCATGACGCACGAGCGCATCCGGAAGGTGATCGAGGGGAACGGGCCGCGGCCGAACCTCGAGGACTACGACGCCGCCCGCCGCACCTTCACCTGGAGCGAGGCAGCCCGCGCGCTGGACGGGCTCCCGTCGGGGCGGGGCATCCACATCGCGCACGAGGCCGTCGACCGCCACGCCGACGGCGCCGCCGGGGCCCGCGTCGCGCTCCGCTGCCTCGGCGCGGACGGCGGCGTGCGCGACGTGACGTACGCCCAGCTCCGCGCGCAGACCAACCGCTTCGCCAACGTGCTCGGTGCGCTCGGGGTGTCCCCGGGCGACCGGGTCTTCGCGCTGCTCGGTCGGGTGCCGGCGCTCTACGTGGCCGCGCTGGGGGCGCTCAAGCACGGCGACGTGTTCTGTCCGCTGTTCTCTGCCTTCGGGCCGGAGCCGATCCGCGCCCGGCTCGCCCTCGGCGAGGCGCGGGTGCTGGTGACCACCGAGGCCCTCTACCGCAAGAAGGTCGCGGGCCTCGTGGCCGGGCTCCCGGACCTGCGCCACGTGCTCCTGGTCGACGCGCGGGAGGACCCGCCGGAGGCCCCCGGCGTGCGGGCCCTCGGGCCGTGGATGGAGCGCGCCAGCGAGGCCTGGACCATCGCCCCGACGGCCATCGAGGCGCCCGCGCTGCTGCACTTCACCAGCGGCACCACCGGCCGCCCGAAGGGGGCCCTGCACGTCCACGGCGCGGTGGTGGCGCACCACGCGACGGCCCGTCTCGCGCTCGATTTCAAGCCCGACGATGTGTTCTGGTGCACCGCCGACCCGGGCTGGGTGACGGGCACCTCGTACGGCATCGTGGCGCCGCTCACCCACGGGCTCACCTGCATCGTGGACGAGGGCGAGTTCGACGCCGAGCGCTGGTACGGCGTGCTCCAGGACCAGCGGGTGACCAACTGGTACACGGCGCCCACGGCGGTGCGGATGCTGATGCGCGCGGGCGACGCGCTGCCCCGGCGCTTCGACCTCTCGCGGCTGCGCTTCGTCGCGAGCGTGGGCGAGCCGCTCAACCCGGAGGCCGTGGTGTGGAGCGCGGCGGCGCTAGGGCGCCCCATCCACGACAACTGGTGGCAGACCGAGACCGGCGGGATCATGGTGGCGAACTTCGCCGCGATGGACATCAAGCCCGGCTCGATGGGCAAGCCCCTGCCGGGCGTCGAGGCGGCGATCGTGCGGCGCACGGACGACGGCGGGGTCACGGTGGTCGACGCGGTGGACACCGACGGCGAGCTGGCCCTGCGCCCGGGGTGGCCGTCGATGTTCCGCGCCTACCTCCATGAGGACGAGCGGTACCGGCGCTGCTTCGCGGGCGGCTACTACCTGAGCGGCGACCTCGTGCGCCGCGACGCCGACGGGTACTACTGGTTCGTCGGGCGCGGCGACGACGTGATCAAGACGTCGGGGCACCTCGTTGGGCCCTTCGAGGTCGAGAGCGCGCTGCTCGAGCACCCCGCGGTGGCGGAGGCCGGGGTCATCGGCAAGCCCGACCCCGTGGCGATGGAGACCGTGAAGGCCTTCGTGTCGCTCAAGCCCGGCTTCGTGGCCAGCGAGGCCCTCGCCCTCGAGCTGATCGGCTTCGCGCGCAAGCGCCTCGGCGCCGTCGTGGCGCCGCGGGAGGTCGCCTTCCTCGACGCGCTCCCGCGCACCCGGAGCGGGAAGATCATGCGGCGGCTGCTCAAGGCCCGCGAGCTCGGGCTGCCGGAGGGCGACACCTCGTCCCTGGAGGCGGGCGGATGAGCGCCGCGGACGCGGCGATGGCGGGCGACGACCTGGCGCGCCTGCGGGCGATGCTGCGCATCCGGCGCTTCGAGGAGCGGGCGGCGGAGCTGTACGGCGCCGGGAAGATCCGGGGCTTCCTGCACCTGTGCGTGGGCGAGGAGGCCGTGGCGGTGGGGGTGATGCGCGCCCTCGCGCCGGAGGACGCGGTGGTGTCGACGTACCGCGAGCACGGCCATGCGCTCGCCCGGGGGCTACCCGCCGAGCGGATCATGGCGGAGATGTACGGCCAGGCCGAGGGCTGCTGCCGCGGCCGCGGGGGCTCGATGCACCTCTTCGACGTGGCGCGGCGCTTCTACGGCGGCAACGCCATCGTGGCGGGCGGGCTCCCGATCGCCGTCGGTCTGGCGCTCGCGGACAAGCTCTCGCATCGCAGCGCGGTCACGGCGTGCATCTTCGGCGACGGGGCGGTCGCCGAGGGGGAGTTCCACGAGTGCCTCAACCTCGCGGCCCTGTGGCGCCTCCCGGTGCTCTTCCTCTGCGAGAACAACCTCTACGCGATGGGCACCGCGCTCGCGCTGACGGAGTCCCAGGTCGACCTCTGCGCCAAGGCCCGGAGCTACGAGCTCCCGGCCGAGCGCGTCGACGGGATGGACCCCGCGCTGGTCGAGCGGGCCGTGCGCGGGGCCGTCGCGGCGCTGCGCGAGGGCTCCGGGCCGCGCTTCCTGGAGCTGTCCACGTACCGCTTCCGGGCGCACTCGATGTTCGACGCCGAGCTCTACCGGGAGCGGCGCGAGGTCGAGGCGTGGAAGCTCCGCGACCCGATCACGACGCTCTCCGCCCTGATGCGGCAGGGCGGCGCGCTCAGCGCCGAGGCGCTCGCCGGGCTGGAGTCCGAGGTCGCCGCGGAGCTCGACGCCGCCGTGGCCTTCGCCGAGGCCGGCACCCTGGAGCCCGTGGAGGACCTGCTGCGCGACGTCTACGCGACGGAGGCGACCGATGCCCGCGGGTGAGGCCGCCCCGGCGCGGACGACCTGGCGCGAGGCCATGCGCGCCGCCCTGCGCGAGGCGCTCCGGGGCGACCCGAGGGTGTTCCTGATGGGCGAGGACGTGGGTCACTACGGCGGCTGCTACGCCGTCAGCCGCGGGCTGCTGGAGGAGTTCGGCCCCGAGCGGGTGCGCGACACGCCGCTCTCGGAGTCGGCCTTCGTGGGCGCGGGCATCGGCGCCGCGCTCGGCGGGATGCGCCCCATCGTGGAGGTCATGACGGTGAACTTCAGCCTCCTGGCGCTCGACCAGATCGTCAACAACGCCGCGACGCTCCGGCACATGTCCGGCGGGCAGCTCACCATCCCGCTGGTGATCCGGATGGCGACCGGGGCCGGCCGGCAGCTGGCCGCGCAGCACTCCCACAGCCTGGAGGGCTGGTACGCCCACGTGCCGGGCCTGAAGGTGCTCTGCCCCGCCACGCTCGAAGACGCCCGCGGGATGCTGGCGCCGGCGCTGGCCGACCCCAACCCGGTGATCCTGTTCGAGCACGTGGGGCTCTACAACGTCGAGGGCGCGCTGGCGCCCGACGCGGGCCCGGTGGACATCCTCCGCGCCGCGGTGCGCCGGGCGGGCACGGAGGTCACCCTGGTCGCGTACGGCGGCATGGTGCCGCGCGCCCTCGCGGCGGCCGACGAGCTCGCCGCCGGGGGCATCGACGCGGAGGTCATCGACCTGCGGGTGCTGCGGCCGCTCGACTCTGGGACCCTCGTCGCGTCGGTGCGCAAGACCCGGCGGGCGGTGATCGTCGACGAGGGTTGGCGCAGCGGGAGCCTCTCTGCGGAGCTCAGCGCCCGCCTCGTCGAGGAGGCCTTCTACGACCTCGACGCGCCCATCGAGCGCGTGTGCTCGGCGGAGGTGCCGATCCCGTACGCGCGCCACCTCGAGGCCGCGGCGATCCCGCAGGTGGCGACGATCGTCGCGGCCGCCCGCAGGGCCGTGGGGCGACCGTGACGGAGTTCCGCATGCCCTCGCTCGGGGCAGACATGGAGGCCGGCACGCTGGTCGAGTGGCGCGTCGCGCCCGGCGACGCGGTCGCGCGGGGCCAGGTGGTCGCGGTGGTCGAGACCGACAAGGGTGCCGTGGAGGTCGAGAGCTGGCAGGCGGGCACGGTCTCGCGGCTCATCGTCGCGGTGGGCACCAAGGTGCCCGTGGGCACCGTGCTCGCGACCTTCGGGGACGCCGCCGCCGAGACGCCCGCACCGTCCGCGCCTCCAGCACCCGCGCCCGCACCACCTCCACCCGTACCCGCACCCGCACCCGCGACCGCACCCGCGACCGCACCCGCACCCGCACCCGCGACCGCGCCGCGCCCGCTGGCGTCCCCCGCGGCGCGGCGGCGCGCGCACGAACAGGGCGTCGAGCTCTCCGCCGTGCGCGGCAGCGGTCCCCGCGGGGAGATCACCGTCGCTGACGTCGAGGGGGTGGGCGTGGTGCCGCCGCCCGCGCTCGCACCTGCTCCGGCGACTCCCGCGGCAGGGGCGCCCGTCGACCGTGGCGCGGCGATGCGGCAGGCCATCGCGGCGTCGATGAGCCGGTCCAAGCGGGAGATCCCGCACTACTACCTCGCGGCGTCGATCGACATGGCGGCCGCGCTCGCGTGGGTCCAGTCGGAGAACCAGTCGCGGCCCGTGACCGCGCGGCTGCTGCCGGTCGCGCTCCAGATCAAGGCCGTCGCGCTCGCGCTGCGCGAGGCGCCCGAGCTCAACGGGTTCTGGGTCGACGGGGCGCTTCGTCCGGGCGGCGGCGTGCACGTCGGGGTGGCCATCTCGATGCGCCAC
>CAIOSS010000223.1 GCA_903860995.1 uncultured delta proteobacterium
CGGGCCTACCTGGCGATGGGCTACCCCGTGATGGGGGGGCGGGCCGTGCGGGCGGACGTGGTCGAGCGCATCGCGGCGGCGTGCGCGACGGAGGACGGGCGGCGCTCGCCCTTCGCGCAGTGGCTGGGCTGCGGCGCGCGGGAGACCGCGGAGGTGCTGGCGGCGATCGCGCCGTAGGGCGCGCGGCGGGTATAGGCTCCGCCGCCATGAAACTCCGCGGAGCCTCCTTCGCCGTGTACTGCGGCTCGTCGCCGGGCCACGACCCGGCCTTCCTCGCGCTCGCGGCCGGGCTCGGCAAGGCGCTCGCCCACGAGGGGTCGACGGTGGTGTACGGCGGCGCCTCGGTGGGGCTGATGGGCGCGGTGGCCGACGCCGCGCTGGTGGGCGGCGGCCGGGTGGTGGGCGTGCTGCCGGAGAGCCTGCGGGCGCGCGAGCTGGCGCACATCCGGCTGAGCGAGCTGCACATCACCGACGACATGCACGCGCGCAAGCTGATGATGGCCACCCGGGCCGACGGCTTCATCGCCCTGCCCGGCGGCTACGGCACCTGGGAGGAGGTGCTGGAGGTCGCGACGTGGCGGCAGATCGGCATCCACCGCAAGCCCATCGCGGTGGTGAACCACGCGGGCTACTACGACCCGCTGCGGGCGCAGATCGAGCAGGCCGTGGACGCGGGCTTCATGCACCCGTCGCTGCGGGGCTTCATCCGCTTCGTCGACGACGTGGACACCGCGCTGGATTACCTGCGTGGGTATGAGCCGGCGGACGACGAACTGGCGAAGTTCGCGAAGGGGTGAAGCGGCCGTAGACGCCCCCTACGCCCTCCGCCGGCCCCACTGCGCCGTCATGCCCAGCGCCGCCGCGGCCGCCAGCGCCGCGCCCACCCCGAAGGCCACCCGCGGGCCGTGCCACCGCAGCAGCTTCCCGAACATCACGCTCGCCGGCAGCGCCACCAGGCCCGCCACCAGGTTGAAGGCCCCGTAGGCCCGCCCCAGCGCGCGCTCGCCCGCCAGCGTCGCCACCAGCGCCCGCTCGGTGCCCTCGGTGAGCCCGTAGTAGGCGCCGTAGGCCACCAGCGCGACGCCCGCCATCCACGGGCGCGTCGCCAGCCCGAAGCCCAGCCACGCCGCGGCGTAGAGCCACCAGCCCAGGGCGAGGGCCCGCGGGCGCCCGATGCGGTCGGCCACCCAGCCGCCCGGCACCGACGCGACGGCGCGCATCAGCGACAGCGCGCCCCAGGCCACCGGTAGCCAGCGCACCGCCACGCCGAGCTGGTGCGCCCGCAGCACCAGGAACCCATCGCTCGCGTTGCCCAGCGAGAATACACCGACTAGTAAGAGGAAGCGCTTGAGCTCCGTCGGCAGGGGGCCGCGCGCGTCGTCGGCCGCGGCGCGCTTCGTCGCCTCGGTCTCGACGACGGGGGTCTCACGCACGAAGAGCACCACCGCCAGGAGCGAGAGCGTGCCCGGGACGATGGTGGCGGCGAAGACCATGCGCAGGTCGTCGTGGGTGGCCGCGAGCACGACCATCGCCGCGATGGGGCCGAACACCGCGCCGAGGTTGTCCATCCCGCGGTGGAAGCCGAAGGCGTAGGCCCGGTGCTGCGCCGGGGTCTCGCGGGCGATGAGCACGTCCCGGGGGGCGGTGCGGATCCCCTTGCCCACGCGGTCGACGAAGCGGATCGCGAGCACCTGCCACGGGGCCGCGGCGAGGGAGAGCAGCGGGCGCGCGAGGTTGGCCACGCCGTACCCGAGCAGCACCAGGGGCTTCTTCCGGGGCATCCGGTCGGACACCTTCCCGGAGATGTATTTCACCACCGCCGCGGTGGCCTCCGCGACGCCCTCGACCAGGCCCACCCAGTCCGTCGACGCGCCCAGCGTCACCGTCAGGAAGAGCGGCAGGTACGGCACCACCATGTCCGCGGCGACGTCCGTGAGGAAGCTCACCGCGGAGAGGGCCACCACCGCGCGGGCCAGCCGCGGCCGCGGGTCGACGGGCGCCGCGTCGCTCACGCGTCGGAGATGGGCGTGACCATCTCTTCCGGGCCGAAGAGCGAGAGCTGCAGCCACTTCGCCAGGCCCTTGCCCTCCATCCGCGCCACGAGCTGCTGCGCCGCGCGGTTCATCTTCTGGAGCTCACGAAGCCGGAGGTTGCGCTCCGTCGGCAGCGGGTCGGCGAACCTCCACGCCGTCTTGCCCTCGGGGAGCGCCACGAGCTTCACCCAGGTGCGCCACTCGTGCGCCGCCGCCTCGGACATCACCCGCCGCGTCAGGTCGTGCAGCGCCGGCGTGGCCAGCTCGTTGCCGTGGGTGTTCTCCAGCAGCATCCCCGTCGTGAGCGCCTGCGAGCCCCGGGTGAGGCACGCGCAGGCCTCGGTGAGCACCACCCGCGCCACGTCGTGGAGCTTCGAGGTCTCCTTGAAGGTCCCCCGCTCGGCCGCCACCGGCAGGGCCAATTGCAGCAGCGGTTCGGGGGAGATGAGGTCGTCCCGGACGTCGGCGTTGACGTGGTACTGCAGCGCCGACACCACCCGGATGGCCGTCGACGCGGGCGTGCGGGCGCCCAGCTCCAGCGAGAGGCCCTCCCGGTCGACGGTGAACAGCGCCACGCGCCCCACGTCGAGGTCGACCGCGCGCATCGAGAAGCTCTCCGGCCCCGTCTGCTCGGGGATGCCCCACAGCCGGAAGGGGTCGGTCCCCGAGAACATCCGGCCCACCCCGTAGGCGAGGTCGTCGAGGGTCCACTTCACCGGGATCATCACCCGCCGCGGGGTCTTCTGCGCCGCCTCTAGCGCCGTCACCAGGGCCTCGTGCTCGTCTAGCAGCGCCTGCACGATGCGCTCGTGCTCCGCGAACGACGTCCCGATCGCCGTGATCTTCCCGCTGTGGAACACCTCCGCCAGGCAGTACTTCTCGTCGTCCCCGACGCGCACCCGCACGCTGTACACGCTCGTCGCCATCGGCAGCACGTCGCTGTGCCGCAGCTTGTCGAGGGTCTCCTTGGCGCGCGGCCCCCAGAAGCGCAGTGTCACCGAGTCGATGCCCTCCAGGTCCGGCGTGCGCCGCAGCGGCCGCCGGTCGTGCCGCAGCGAGAACAGCACCATCCGCGACGCCGGGTCCTTCGTGAGCGTCTCGAGCGCGCGCGGCGGCAGCCACACGCACTCCAGCAGCCCGGAGCCCGACACCAGCATCTCGTGCACCCGGTCGGCGTCCTTCGCGGTGCCCACCGTGTACAGCCGGTGGATGCGCCCGCCCGCGGTGTCCATCCAGAGCTGCACCTCCTCGCCGAGCCACAGCGCGATGAGCTGCGGGTCGTCGGTGCGCTCGACGGTGATGCCCAGCGGGCCGCACAGCTCCTGGAGCGCCGCGAAGGGCTCCGAGCGCATGCGCCCGTGCGCCTCCAGCAGGAAGGTCTTGAGCGCGGTGCGCGCCTCGATGTCGTCGTCGATCGCGGGCCCTCCGCCCCGCGACGACGCTGCGGTCATCTGCCGCTCGAGCAGCAGCGAAAGGTCGCGTCGCGAACGGATCGTGAACATGGCGCGCGGGAGCTTAACCCCCGCGGCGCCGCGCACAGGAAATTCCCGGCACGCCGCCGCGCGGGGGCGCCCCGGTAGGTGGCGCCCCGGGGCCCGATCGGATAGAGCCCCCGGCCAGAAGCACCACCGATGGGCCGACGCCGCCACCAAGCCAGACAGCGCTCCCAGGCCCTCGCGTACCGCGCGGCGGCCCTGCTGGCCATCGGCGCCGCGGTCATCACCGGCGCGCTCATCGCGCTCTCCTCCGCCCCGCGGCCCCGCTTCGACGGCACCCCCCTGCGCATCCCGATCTTCCCGCGGCTGCTCGCGACGGTCGACGACGCCGGGCGCCTCGAGCCCCTCGGGATGGTGATCCCCCCCGACGCCGCGGCGCGCCCGCCCTCGTGGCCCCCGGCGCTGCTCAACCCCGAGGCCCGCCTCCGCTGGGGCTGGGACCTCTCCCTGGGCCGCCCCGGCGCCCGCGAGGTGCTCTTCACCTTCGACGACGGGCCCAACCCCGGCACCACCGACCGGCTCCTGCCCATCCTCGCGCGCGCCAACATCCACGCCGCGTTCTTCGTCTGCGGCTGGCGCCTGGAGTCCCACGAGGAGCCCCTGCGCACCCGCGCCCGGCAGCTGCTGCGCGACACCCTCGCGGCGGGTCACGTCATCGGCAACCACACGGTGCACCACTACCAGCTCCCGACGCTCCCCCCCGAGCGCGTGCGCTACGAGATCGAGCACAACGCCGACCTCATCGAGGAGGTCATCGGCCAGCGCCCGCACCTCTTCCGCCCGCCGTACGGGGCCTACAGCGAGGACGTCCGGCGGCACCTCGTGTCCAAGCGCAACGAGCTCTGGATGTGGTCCATCGACCCGCACGACTACCTGCTGGTCAACGACGCCGAGGCCGTCGCGCAGCGCATCATCACCAACCTGGGCAACCACGCCGGCGGCACCGTGCTCCTCCACGACACGCACCCGTGGAGCGTCGCCGCGATGCCCAAGATCATCCGCTGGCTCGAGCGCGAGAACGCCTCCCGCGAGCAGGCCGGCCGCGCCCCCTACGTGGTGCTCGACCCCGCCCGCTACCTGGAGGGCGCCCGCACCCGGCTGCCGCTCATCCAGGCCGCCGACGCGCTCGCCAACACCAACCCCCCCCGCGCCCGCGACGCGGGCTCCGCCGAGGCCGCCGTCGAGCCGACCACGGGCGTGGTGGGCGAGGGGCCCGTCGACGCCGGCGCGCCCGCGGCCATGGACGCCGGGAATACACACCGGCGTATGTCGATGGACGCGGGCGACGGGCGATAGCGGAGGGGCTTCAGCCCGCCTTCGGGGTCGCGCCCTGCCCGAAGAGCACCTTCTTCGCCTCGTCGTCCAGGGGCGCGCCCATCTCGGCGGCGACCTTCAGGCCCCGCTGCACGGCGGGGCGCTCGCTGACCCGGGCGATCCACGCGAGCACCTTCGGGAAGCCCGCGACGTCGAGCTTGAGGCGCTCGTGCCCGCGCGCCCACGGCACCGCCGCCATGTCGGCGATGGAGTACTCGCCCGCGAGGTAGTCGCGGTCGGCGAGCCGACGCTCCATGACCCCGAAGAGCCGCTCGATCTCCTTCATGTAGCGCTCGATGGCGTAGGGGATCTTCTCCGGCGCGTAGGCCGCGAAGTGGCTGGCCTGGCCCGCCATCGGACCGAGCCCGCCCATCTGCCACATCAGCCACTCGTGCACGGCGGTGCGGCCGCGGAGGTCGTCGGGGATGAAGCTGCGGGTCTTGTCGGCGAGGTACAGGAGGATGGCGCCGCTCTCGAAGACCGAGATGGGCGCGCCGCCGCCCGGCGGGTCGTCGTCGACGATGGCGGGCATCCGGTTGTTGGGCGCGATGGCCAGGAACCCGGGCTTGAACTGCTCGCCGCGCCCGATGTTCACGGGGATGACGCGGTAGGGGAGGCCCATCTCTTCGAGGGCGATGGTGATCTTCCACCCGTTGGGGGTGGGCCAGTAGTGCAGGTCGATCATTGGGTGCCGCGGAGGTTATCGCAGCGTGCACACGTATGCGATCATCGCCCCGCGCTCGTCGGGCGCCTCGTCGTCGAACTGGCGTCGCGCGAGGTCGTGGGGGAGGCGCCAGCGGGTGGTGCGCCAGCGGAGGTCGAAGCCGTGGGCGGCGAGCAGGGCGCGGGTCTCCTCGGGGAAGAATTGCCGCTGCGAGATGCTCCAGCGCTCGGCGGCCGACGGGTCGAGCGCGGGGGTGAGGGTGAGCTGCGTGGTGAGCACCTGCGAGAGCGCGTCGTAGGAGAACTCCTCGCGCAGGGTGACGGGCTCGCGGGTGCGCGGGTCGCGGAAGCGCCCGCTCTCCAGCACGTCGCCCCGGAGCAGCCGCGGCTCCGGGATCCAGAGGTCGAAGGCGAAGAGCCCGCCGGGCGCGAGGTGCTCGCGGACGCGGGCGAAGAAGGCCGATTGTTCGTCGGCGCCGGGCAGGTGGGCGAGGCCGTTGAAGGGGAAGAGCACCAGCGTGAAGCGCTCGCCGAGGGAGAGGGCGGTGGCGTCGGCGGCGACGGCGGTGACGCGGGCGGCGACCTCCGCGGACTCGACGGCGAGCCGGGCGCGCAGGCCGTGGCGCATGGTGGCGGCGCGCTCGACGGCGACGACGGAAGCGCCCGTGCGGGCCATGGGGACGGTGATGCGCCCGGTGCCCGCGCCGTACTCGAGCACCCGGGCGTGGCCGCGGGCGAGGCCGGCGTAGAAGCGCACGTCGTCGACGCGGTCGTCGAAGAGGATGTCATAGACCATGGGCGCTTCGTAGAGGTCGGTGGGCATCGGGTGCCTGGGGGCGCTTCGGGGGAGGC